>JAFSVX010000054.1 GCA_017444785.1 Clostridia bacterium | reverse complement strand
TATAACTATTAAGAAAAATCAATCTTTTTTAAATTTATTTTATATTAAATAGCAATTTTTTTGTCAATAATAATGCTATGGCAAGGTGGCTTCAGATAATTTTACTTATTTTTCTTGGGCTTTTTGTTGGTTTTGTCAATGGATTTTTGGGTGCAGGGGGAGGCATGCTTTTGGTGCCCTCTATAATTGCTGTATTGAAAATGGATGCAAAAAAAGCGCATGCGACAGCAATACTAATCATTCTTCCAATTTGTGTTGCAAGTGGAATAGTCTATGTTTTAAAGGGTGCATTTGATCTTGGAATTTTTATTCCTTGTCTTATTGGAACAATAATTGGTGGGGTTATTGGCACGTTTATACTGAAAAAATTGAAAAGCCAAATTATCACTTTGATATTTTCTGGTGTGATGATTGCGGCCGGAGTTATTATGGTTGTGAGGGCAATTTAGTGGACTTTTTATGGTATCTTTTGATAGCAGTTTTATCTGGCATTTTTGCGGGTATGGGTATGGGTGGTGGAACGTTTTTAATTCCACTTCTCACTCTTTTGATGCTTGTTCCACAAAACATTGCGCAAAGTTTGAATTTGCTTGTGTTTATTCCCATGGCGGTTATAAATATCATAATTTATTCGAAGCAAAAATTGATTGATTTTAAAAATTGGTGGTGGATTTCAGTGCCGGCATGTTTAATCTCAACGCTTGGAGCGTTGCTTGCGTCTGGCATTTCAAGCAAAGTTTTAAAAATTATTTTTGGCGCATTTATCACCTTGATTGGTGTTGTTCAAATTGTTGTTTTGTCAGTAAAATTCTTTAAATGTAAAAAGAAAAATGTATAAAATACATCAAAAATAACAGAAAATTACATTTTCATTTTAAATTATAAAAATTTTGTAAAATCTTCGATAATCGTTTTACAATTTTTTATTTATTTGTTACTATATAATAAATAAACATTCAAGGAAATAGTGTTATGGAGATAAGAGGTGTAAGACTTAAAAAGTATAACTTTGGCAAGATTGCTAAAGATTTTTTTGTTTTGCGTGATGCAGAAATCTATTCAGTTCCTTTGACGGCAGGCGATTGTGAACAGTCAATAAGGGTTGTCAATGTTGGCGACAGTGTCAAAGAGGGAGCGCTTATTGCAAAACCAAACGGCAAGTATGGTGATTTTGTTTACAGCCCATGTTGCGGAAAGGTTGTTGGAGTTGTGAAAAAACTCAACATCAACGGCAGTTTGTGTGAGCATGTTGTTATCCAAAAAGATAACAAACAGGAGACAGATTATCTTCCAATTTTGTCTGAGGATGAGCTTGGAAGTGAAGTGCTTTTAAAAAGACTTTATGAAAGTGGAATAATGGATAATTTCCCACCATATGAGTCTGCTTACAAAAAATATTTGCTCAAAAACAAAATAAACGATCTTGTGATAAACTGCACAGAGACTGATCCTTATGATCATGCCACAACCGCACTTATGGTAACCTATTTAAGTGAAGTCTTTGATGGAGCTTTGCATTTTCAAAAACTCTGCGGTGCGGCAAAGTTAACTTTTGTGTTCACATATAAGCAACACAGAGTTGTAAAAATGTTCAAAGCATATTTGAAAAAAAGAGGACTTAAGAAAAAAGTCAAAATCAAACTTTTCCCAAATATTTATCCTCTTGCATACAGCAGACTTTTGGCATATTATCTTACTGGTAAAATGGTCAAAGAGCTTGGCAGGACTGCTCAAATTGGAATGATTGTGGAAAGTGCAGTCAATTGTTATGATTTCTATCAAGCGGTAAACAAGGGTAAACCTTCAATTGAAAGGGCTATTACAGTTGCTGGAAATAACTGCATAAGAAAGGCAAACTATTTCATTAAAAATGGCACGCCGGTATCTCATATCCTTGAGGTTGTTGGATTTAAAGAAGATGGCGTGGATAATATGCTTATCTATGGCGGGATAATGTCAGGCGTTGCACAGGAATCTGACAATGTTTCTGTTTCGCTTACTGCAAACAGCTTGCTTTTGTGTGAGTCTGACGAGTTCAGTATTGAAAAAGAAAGGGTGTGCATAAATTGTGGTAAATGCGTGGAAAAATGCCCTGTGAGAATTCATGTAAAAGATGTTGATGACGCTTTTGAACTTCGTGACTATGTCAAAGCAAAGGAACTTGGTGCAGAGGCTTGCCTTAACTGTGGCGTTTGCAGCTATGTTTGCCCTGCAAAAAGATTTTTGACTCAGAAAGTTCAGTTTATGAAGAATATGGCGCAAAACAAGATTGGTAAAAATCCTGACAGCAGTGACTATGTGCTTGTTGATGGGGAGGACTTTGGCGCTTCAAAGAAATATGACAAAATTCTTGACATTGACAAAGGCTTCAAGGATGCCATAGAAAGAGAAGTTTCCCCAGTTGCTGAACAAATTATTGCTTCAATCAAACAGGAAAAATTGAATAAGACTACAAAAGATGGAGGAAATAAAGATGAATAAAAAACTATTTGTTTCGCCAGCCCCACAAATTACCAGCAAATATACCACATTGCTTATGATGTGTGCTGCGACCTTTGCACTTGTGCCATCATGTGTGTTTGGCATAGTAAATTATGGCATAAGGGCGCTTTACATACTTTTGATAGGTGTTATTACAAGTTTTGTTTGCGACAGATTGCTTTGCTATTTCAAAGATAAAAAAGTTGATTGGCTGGATTTTTCTTCAATTGTAACCGGTTTCATGACCGCGGCACTTTTGCCAGCGACCGCTCCTCTTTGGATGAGCGCGCTTGGAAGCGTGATTGCAATTTTCATCTTCAAGTTCTGCTTTGGCGGACTTGGTAAAAATATTTTCAACCCAGCCGCTGCATCAAGGGTTATTCTTGCTGCAATATTTACAGGTTTAAACTTGTCGCTGTTCACAGGAACGGCCATTGGTTCGAATGTGGCTTCACCACTTTACTATCTTGCAAATGGTGATTATTCATTTATTACCATGAGGTCGCTGTTCTTCGGCAGTGCTCCAGGTGCGATTGGAACATCTGCAATCATCTGTATCTTGATCTGTGGCGTTTTGCTTATGGCATACAGAATAACTGATTTCACCATTCCGGTTGGCGGAGTTGTAACATTTATTGCTATCACTTGGATATTTAAAGGTGCAATTGCGATTTTGCCATTCCTTTTCTCTGGAAGCTTTCTGTTTGCACTTATGTTTATGGTCACTGATCCAGTAACAAGTCCAAACACGGTTTGGGGCAAACTTATCTATGGCTTGTTGTTTGGTGCATTTGCTGCACTTTTCCGAATAACAAATATCATGGGGGAGACCTCTGTGTTTATCGCTGTTTTGATGGCAAACATTTGTGCTCCACTTCTTGATAAAATTGTTAAGCCAAGACCTCTTGGTTTGAAGGAGGTAAAATAGTATGAAACACAATAGTCCAATAAATTTCATCTATTTAATAGCTTTGGCACTTGCATCAGTGGTTGTTTATGTGCATTCGCTTTACTCAGCGCTTGTATTTGCAGTTGTTGTGGGTATGGCATTTTTGGTGGGACTGAGTATTGTGTCTATGATTGATAAGATTGCGGATAATCACGTCAGATATATCATGTATGCTTTCATCAGCACAATATTGATAACTATTATCAAAGTTCTGCTTGGATATTTTGAAGAGCCATTTTTGGTGTTTGCGGCAGAAAACATGGAGTTTGCAGTGCTTCCTGCACTTATCCTTGGAATTTATCCAATCTATTTTGAGAACACTTTGACAACACAAAACTATTTCATGCAAATCATTCTTATTGCATTCACTTGGGTTTTCTTTTCGGCGCTGTTTGGGGCAATTACTGAGTTTGCTGGCTTTGGAGCAATTGCAAATAAATCTCTTGGATTTGCTGGCATAGAGTTCTTTGCTCAGCCTTATGGTGCATTCTTTGTGATAGCCACAATTGCAATGCTTTTAAATATTATAAGAAGGGCGGTCATCAAGCATAATCGCAGGGTAAATAACCTTGTTGAAAAATACAAAATCATCATCAAAGATATTCAAGATGATGAGGAAATGCAACAACGTATTGAACAAAGCCAAGGAGGTAACAAATAATGCAAATTGGTTTGATTATCTTAAATGCCATATTCTTATCAAATATAGTAACATACTTTGGAGGGGGAATAATAGGCCTTCAAAGTGATAAAAAAAGTTTGAAATACCTTGTCATTTCAAGTGCAGCAACTGTTTTAGGAGTGATCCTTGGTGCAATGCTTGTGTATCTTGTTCAAAACTATTTGCTTGTTGCTGTCAAAATGGAGTTTTTAAAGACTTTTGTTATTGTGTTTATCTCAGTAATTATGTCGCTTATTGCAAGGTCTTTGATCAAGGCAATTTCAAGAGAAAGCTTCTATCTTTATGAAAAAAGCTATCAATTTGCAGCACAAGTTGTTGTTATGACAGCGGTTATACTTGTGTTGGATTTGTCCCAGTCATTTTTAAACAATCTTTATATTGTTGCAGGATATATGGCGGGCTATTTGCTTGTGCAGGTTCTTATGTTTGCCCTCTATGACAAGCTTGACAGCAGAAATACATTCAAGCCAGCAAGAAATGTTCCTGTTTTGCTTTATACCCTTTGCCTTATCGGAATAATTTTCTCTGCAATAGGCTTGATGTTTAACTAAGGAGGATGTTATGGACACATTATATGCAATTTTAGTTTTGGTTGGTTTGCTGATCTTGTCGGTTGGACTGATTTGGCTTTTGGCATACCTGTCATTTAAGCATAAACACCTAAATTCTGCCGAGGAGTTTGTCAATAAGATGCTTCCTTGTGTGGACTGTGGACTTTGCGGAGAGAAAAAATGCTCTGAACTTGCAAAAAAGATAGTCAGTGGAGAGCGCGAGCCAGAGGCTTGCAAACTTATGAAAGTTGAAGATCTTTATAAGCTTAAAAGACATTTTAAGCCTGCAAACAAAGTGCAAAATAAGTTTGTGGCGGTCGTAAGATGTAAAGGTGGATGCAAGGCTGCGGAAAGATACTATCATGATGACCTTGGCAGTTGCGTTCTGCAAGAGGAACTTCATTCGGGCTGTAAAGAGTGTAAGTTCGCATGTGTGGGCTGTGGGGATTGCATGAAAGCTTGCCGTTTTGGTGCAATAAAAATAAATAAGCGTGGAACAGCAGAGATTATAAGAAGCAAATGTGTTGGCTGTGGCGAGTGTGTAAAGACCTGCCCAAACAGACTTATTGCCCTTCAAGACGTTTCACTTTCAGCACAAGTTATTTGCAATAATCAGTCATCTGATCCGTCAATTGTTGATAAATGCGAAGTAGGTTGCACTCACTGTGCAAACTGCATAAAAGTTTGTCCTGTTGATGCAATCAAAGTTGTGAACAATGTGCCGGTTATTGACGCGGAAAAATGTATCGAATGCTATAAATGTGTGGCCGCCTGCCCACATCATGTTATTTCAAGATTATAGGATATGAGAAAAAATTTATGGAACGTGTTTATAATAAGCTTGTTAGGGATAAAATTCCTGAAATTATTAAATCAAAAGGTGAACGGCCAATTGTAAAAGAATTGTATTTTTCGGAATATAAATTGGCTTTAGAAAAAAAATTAAATGAAGAATGTCAAGAAGTGATTGGAGCGAGTGGAACTGAGCGAGTTGAAGAAATAGCAGATGTTTTAGAAGTATTAAGAGCTCTGGCAAAGTTGGAAGGGTTTTCGCTTAAACAAGTCATTAGTGTTGCTGATGAAAAAAATGCAAAACGTGGTGCGTTCGAGAAAAGAATATTTTTGGAAAAGGTTATTTCGGATAAATAGTTCTTGTCAACTTTTCTTTTACAAATCCTTGACAAAATGGAAAATGAAGAATATCATATAACTATGATATAAATGCGTTATAGCAAAGACACGCAGTTTGTAAATGCGACCATAAAGAGATGATGTGGTTGGTGAAAACATCTGGAACGCGACAAAATGTATCACTTTGCGAGGCAGAAGGCTGAAAACCCTTTGGTACTGCGTACCAACCTTCCCCTTGGCAGGGGACACAGGGAAATTGAAATCAAAGGTGATTAAGCCTCTCCGGGGGTTCCCGTAACAGAACAAGGGTGTGTTTGCACCTGTTGATTGTGAATGGTAAACTTATGCTTTAAGCTGGTTTTTTGCAATCAGTTTAAAGCTTTTTTTATGGGAGGAAAAAATATGAGTAAAGAGCTTGAAAGAGTGCCAAATCTTCAGGAAGTTCAAAAAGAGGTTCTTGATTTTTGGGATAAGGACAAGACATTTGAAAAGTCGCTTAAAAAAGATGATAAAGAAATTGTCTTTTATGATGGACCACCATTTCCAACAGGAAAACCTCATCATGGAACGGTGCTGGTATCTTTCATTAAAGATATGGTTGCAAGATACCAAACTATGCAAGGCTACAGTGTTCCACGTCAGTGGGGTTGGGATTGCCATGGACTTCCAATAGAGGTTCAGGCAGAAACTGCACTTGGTATTGAAAGTAAGACTGAAATTGAAAAGAGCATCGGTGTTGACAAGTTCAATGATAAGTGCAGAGAGATTGTTTCTCAAAATAACGACTCTTGGCGTGAGTATGTTCAGCAGATGGCTCGTTGGGTGGACTATGACAATGCCTATAAGACAATGGACACTCCTTTTATGGAAAGTGTGATTTGGGCATTTAAGGAACTTTATAATAAAGGTCTTATCTATAAAGATTACAGGGTAACTCCATATTGTGCAAGATGTGAAACAGCGCTTTCAATCTCTGAAACAAGAGAGTCAGACTCAACAAGGCCAAAGCAAGACAGATGGGTTATGGTTAAGTTTTTAACTGACTATAAAGAAAATGGATTGCCTGTATATTTTCTTGCGTGGACAACAACACCTTGGACACTTCCATCAAATATGGCACTTGCAGTTGGGGAAAATATAAGCTATGCTTATGTCAAGGTGGGGGAAGAAGTGTTTGTTGTTGGTAAAAACGCAATCCCTTCTTATAAAAATGTATTCGGCGAAAATCCAGAGGTTTTAAAGGTTGTCAAGGGCAGTGAGCTTGTCGGAAAAACCTATACACCGCTTTTTGATTGCTTCAAAGCCAAGGCTCAAGAGGGTGCATACAGGGTGATCCCAGCAGACTTCGTTGCTGAAGATGAGGGTATCTCTATCGTTCATATCGCACCTGCTTTTGGTGAAGACGACTATTGGGTTTGCAAGAAAAACAATGTTCCACTTGTTTGCCCTGTTGATGAAAAAGGACAATTCACTGCTGATGTTCCAATGTACAGCGGAAGAATGGTGTTTGACACCAATTCGGACGTTATTAACTATTTAAAAGAAAACAACATGTATGTTGCAGATGGTTCTATTGTGCATAATTATCCACACTGCTGGCGTTGTGGTAAGCCGCTTATCTATAAGGCTATGGACGCTTGGTATTTCTCTATAGATAAGATGAAAGATGAACTTATCAAGCAAAATGAGAAAGTTAAGTGGATTCCTGACTATATCAAAACTGGAAGATTTGGAAACTGGCTTGCAAATGCAAGGGACTGGAACATCTCAAGAAACAGATATTGGAGCACTCCAATACCTGTTTGGGAATGTGATAAATGCCACGACAGAAAAGTGCTTGGAAGTATTGATGAGATTGAAAAATTTGGCAATACAAAAGTTGACAATCTCCACAAACAATATCTTGATGAAGTGACTTGCAAATGCTCTTGTGGCGGAACATATAAAAGAGTGAGCGAAGTGCTTGACTGCTGGTTCGAATCAGGCAGTGTGCCTTTTGCAAGGTTGCACTATCCATTTGAAAACAAAAAATGGTTCGAAACACACTCTCCATCAGATTTTGTTGTTGAATATACCGGACAGATAAGATGTTGGTTCTATTATTTGCACGTGCTTTCAGTTGCTCTGTTTGGCAAACCTGCATATAAAAATTGCGTAGTTCACGGAACTGTTCTTGCAAAGGACGGAAAGAAACTTTCTAAAAAATCCAAGAACTATACCGATCCAATGGAGCTTATGAAAACATTTGGAACTGATGCGTTCAGGCTTTATATGTATCAGTCAAATGCAATGCTTGTCAATGATATGATGTTTGATGAAAACGGACTTAAAGACAGCCTGCAACAGATTATTATTCCTTTCTGGAACTGCGCTGTATTCTATCAGTCATACGCAAAAATTGATGGTTTTGTTGGCAACGATAGCACAAAGCCAAATTCGAAGAATAAACTTGATAATTGGATTTTGTCTTTACTTTATAAGACTGAAAAACAAATCAAGAAAAGCATGGACGACTATCAAGTTGATGAGTATGTCAAACCAATTCAAACCTTGATTGACGGACTTTCAAACTGGTATATCAGACGTTCAAGAAGAAGATTCTGGGGAAGTGGTATGCACGAGGATAAAAAGAATGCGTATGAAACACTTTACTTTACTCTTGTCAACACTTGCAAACTGCTTGCACCGGTTGCACCTATTGTGTCAGAGAAGATCTTTAAATCTTTGACAGATAAAGAGAGTGTGCATCTTGAAGCTTGGCCAAACATTGACAAAAAGTATGATGATGCAACACTTTTGCAAGAAATTGACCTTGTGCAAAACATAATCCACCTTGCAAGAAATATAAGAAACAAAAACAACATCAAAAACAGACAACCTCTTTCACTTTTGGAGATTGCTTCAGTCAAAAAAGGTGACTATGCAATGCTTAAAGAATATATTGATGTCATCAAAGAAGAACTTAATGTCAAAAAGGTTGAACTTATTGATGATATTTCAGAGATTGCTGATGTTCAATACAAAGTCAACTTTGCAACCGTTGGTAAGACAATGGGAAGTATGATTCCTGTGATCACCAAAGCGATAAAAGAAAACAGGCTTAAATTTGATGGAAATTCTTATTTTGTTAAGGGTGACGACTCTCTTAAACTTGCAAAAGAGGATATTTTGGTCAACTATACAGCGAAAGGAGAAATCCCTGTTTTAAGTGACGGAATGCTGGTTGTTGCGCTTGACCTTAATATCACTGACGACCTTAAAAATGAGGGTATTGCCCGTGAGTTTGTCCGTAATATTCAAGATGCAAGAAAACAACTTAATTTGGAAATCACTGACAGAATTTTGCTCCACTTTGTTGGTGAATATCCAAAAGAGTATTTGACTTACATTTTGGGCGAAACTTTGGGTGATTATTCAAGTGAGGCTTTGACAGATGCACTTACTGTTGAAACTGAAGGCACACAAATTCAAATTAAGAAAAAATAGTCATTAAAAAAAAATTATTAAGTTTGAAACTTAAAAAATACATAAATCCCCCTTGAAATAGGTAATACTAAAACAAAGGGGGATTTTTTATGCTTATTTTAAATATAAATATGGTTAATGTTCCAAAACAAGAGCAGGTGGTGTCAATCATGCAAAACAAGTCGCAGGATACCTATGTTTTCTGCGCCCCAGAGACGATTGAGTAAGTTTTTTTCATGTAAGGAATATGGATTTTGTTTTCAATATAATTGGTATATTAAAGGCTATTATTTTGCAGTTTAATCTTAAAAGACGCCAAAGGTGTAAGTATTTATTCGCTGGTTATTATAAGAGGCGGAAAAAATAGAAAAAACACTTGACACGGGGTCGGATGTATATTATAATATGCTCTGCAATTAAATTATAAAGAGGTCGTTATTATGAAAGAAGCTATACATCCAGATTATCATGAAGTAACCGTTACATGTGCTTGTGGCGAGACTTTTAAAACAGGAAGCACTGTTAAGGGTGATGAAATAAAGATTGATATTTGCAACAAATGTCATCCATACTTTACTGGTGCGCAAAAAGTTGTTGACGCTGGCGGAAGAGTTGAAAGATTCAACAAACGTTATAACAATAAATAGCGTATTTTTTCAAGGTGCAATTATTTTTGCACCTTTTTTGTGTGTTTAATTAGGCTTTAGGGTTTATTTAAACGCACAATTTTTATTTAAAGGGGCATTTATGAAAATTAAACAGATGCTTGAAAAAGTGCAAAGTGAACTTGCAGGTGCAGGCATAACTGAAAGCGCAGAAGCTGAGTGGCTTGTGGCGCTTACGCTTAAAATCAGGCGCAGTGAGGTATATTCACTTGGCGAAAATGAACTGACAAGTCAAGAGCAAGAAAAACTTGAAGCCAACCTTGAAAAGCGCAAAAAACATGTTCCACTTGCATATATTGTTGGCGATGCCGAGTTTTATGGACTAAACTTTATTGTCAATGAAAACGTGCTGATACCACGTCCAGAAACTGAAGAGGTTGTTGAGTTTGCGCTTAAACATATAAATGAGACAAGCAAAATTCTTGATATTGGCACGGGAAGTGGAGCGATTGCTGTTACGATTGCAAAGCAAACCAATGCACAAGTGACGGCAGTTGACATAAGTGAAAAGGCACTTAAAGTTGCAAGGCAAAATGCAAAAAATAATGATGTTGATGTTGAATTTTTACAAAGTGACGTCTTTTCAGCGCTTGAAACAAGAAAATTTGATGTCATCATTTCAAATCCACCATACATAAGCGAAAGTGAGTATCAAACGCTTATGCCAGAAGTAAAAGATCACGAACCTAAGCTCGCACTTGTTGCTGAAGATGATGGCTTGAAGATTTATAAGCAAGTCATAAATGATGCCCCAAAATATCTTGAAAAAGATGGCGTGATTGTTTTTGAAATTGGATACAATCAAGGTGAACAAATCAAAAAATTACTTGAAAAAGATTTTGAAGAAATTAAAGTTATCAAGGACTTGCAGGGCAATGACAGAATTGCATTTGCAAGGCTGAAATAAAGGAGAATACTATGTTTGAGAAACTTAAACAGATGAAAATAAAATTGGAGGAACTTGGCAAAGAGCTTGCCGATCCAAACATTTACAGTGATCAAAAGCACTTTCAAAAAGTTGCCAAAGAACATGCTGATTTGGTGCCTATCATTGAGAAATATGATGAGTATTTAAAGGCTGAAAAAGATATGGCTGACGCCGAGGAATTGAAGGCCACTGAAACTGACAAAGACATGCTTGAAATGCTTGATGAAGAGTATTATGCTGCAAAGAACAAGATGGCAGAGATTGAAAAAGAGTTGAAAGTGATGCTTCTTCCAAAGGACGAAAATGACGACAAAAACGTTATCGTGGAAATCCGTGCAGGTGCTGGTGGGGACGAGGCTGGCCTTTTTGGTGCAGAGCTTAAAAGAATGTATGAGCTTTTTGCTGCAAAACATAATTTCACCATTGAAGAACTTGACGGGAACTATACCGAAGCTGGTGGAATAAAAGAAGTTTCCTTTATGATGAAGGGTAAAGGGGCATTTTCAAAGATGAAATTTGAAAGTGGAGTGCATCGTGTGCAACGTGTTCCAGAAACTGAAAGCCAAGGTCGTGTTCACACATCAACTGCCACAGTTGCTGTGCTTCCAGAAGCTGAAAATGTTGAGATTGAAATTAACGAAAAAGACCTTCAGATTGACACCTACCGCAGTGGCGGTGCAGGTGGTCAGCACGTCAATAAGACGGAAAGTGCAATTCGTATCACTCATATTCCAACTGGTATCATTGTTGCTTGTCAGGACGAGCGCAGTCAGATAAAAAACCGCGAGAAAGCTATGAACTGGCTGAAGGCGAAACTTTATGATTTCTATCAATCTCAGGCAGATAAAGAGTATGCCGAGAACCGTCGTTCTCAGGTTGGAACTGGGGACAGATCAGAAAAGATAAGAACCTATAACTTCCCACAAAACCGCGTGACAGATCACAGAATTAACCTTACGCTTTATAGTCTTGACAACTTTATGAACGGTGATATTGATGAGATGGTAGAGGCTCTTCAGATCGCCCGTCAACAAGAACTTCTCTCTCAGGCCGAATAATAACGCATATGCGGTGTTCTTAAAAAATGTATGAGAGTGCCACCCTGGACGAACGAAATGATTTTCCTAGTAAAATGTGATAGGAACCCTAGGGTAGCAGCTTGGGATAGATTTTAAGAATTAAACAAAGAAAGAAAAATGCCATAGTACTGTAAGTACATGGTGTTTTTTCTTTCAAAGTTTAAACTTAAAAGATGTCAAAGATGCGGGTATACGGTCCGCCATGTAGGCATGGCGGAACAAAACCCCTCGCCTAAAACTCAATTCTCGGCCTGAGAGGGTTGAAATAAGTGAATATAATTTACTTTGCTCATTTATGGAAATAAAATCGAGCGTCGCACTTTTTTGTTGCGTTGCCTAAGCATCATTCTTCAGCCTGAGAGTATATGGCATAAAATAAAATGATTAAATATTTTGATTTTCAAAGAAATTGTTTCAAATTTGGAAAAGTATGTTATAATAACATTGTATGGAATTGAATATAAGTGAGAAAATTAAGGAAAAAGTAAAGTTGCTGCCGGCAAAGCCTGGGGTTTATATTATGCATGCGGGTGATGGTGAAGTTATCTATGTTGGCAAGGCAAAAGTGCTGAAAAACAGGGTTAAAAGCTATTTCGATGGCAGTCAAAAGACCGTTAAAACCTATGCGCTTGTGTCAAATGTTGATGACTTTGAGTATATCATCACAAACAGCGAACTTGACGCATTTTCTCTTGAAAGCAACCTTATAAAAAAATATAAACCACACTATAACATTCTTCTTAAAGATGATAAGTCGTTTCCTTATATTCGTATTAATCTTAAAGAGAGATTTCCAAGAGTTACGGTGGCGCGCAGGCCTAAAAAAGACGGTAGTTTATTGTTTGGGCCATATGTGACGGGAATTCGCATCGGACAGATGATGTCGCTTATCAAATGGGCATATCCGGTGCGTTGGTGCAATAAAAATTTTGATGACGGGAAGGTTCTTGCCAGACCATGTCTTCATGGGCAGATGGGGGATTGCCTTGCGCCTTGCGTTTTTAAAGAAAAAGAGGTGGAATACAATAAAACAATACGAAAAGTCATCAATTTCTTAAATGGTGACACCAAGGATATTAAAAAACAACTGACTGAAAAAATGAACAAGTGTTCGGCTGAAATGAAGTTTGAAGAGGCGCTTGAAATTCGCAATTTGCTTGAAGCCCTTGAAATTATGGACAGTCAACTTATCACAAGCCTTACAACTGAGAGTAATATTGATGTGTTTGCGCTTTGCACAAGCGAAGATATTTCAGATATCAATGTGATGAAAGTTCGTGGTGGCAAAAATATTGGACAATTTAACTTTCCTTTGGAAGATGAGGTTGGTGAAAAACATGAGCTGCTTTCAAGCTTTATTTCAAGCTTTTATCAAGAGGCAAATGATCTTCCGCGTGAAATTTTGCTTGAAGATTGTATGAAAGACAGTAAGGAACTTCTTGAAAACTTCATTTTCGAGAGGTTTGGCAAAAAAGTCAGCATCCTTTTCCCAGTAAAGGGCATAAAAAAGCAACTTCTTGACAGTACACTCAGTAATGCTGAGGAATATGTCACAAACAGTCGGGATCGCTTTATCAGGCACAAAAAACTGACAACAGATGCACTTACGGAGCTTTGCGAGATCACTGGGCTTTCGAAAATAAATCGAATTGAGGGCTATGACATTTCAAACATCAGCGGAACAAACAGCGTTGCAAGTATGGTTGTGTTTGAAAATGGAGAGCCAGAAAAGTCAGAATATCGTAAGTTTAAGATTAAAACGGTTGAGGGTGCAGATGATTTTGCAAGCATGTATGAAACACTTTCGCGCAGAGTTCATGATCTTGTTGAATGTAAAAAGGGATTTAACAAACGCCCTGACCTTATTTTGATTGATGGTGGACTTGGTCAGCTTCACAGCGCAGAAGGAGCTATTGAGGCGGCGGGAATGACAATACCGGTCATCAGCTTGGCAAAGCAAGACGAGGAGATTTTTGTGTCAGGAAGCAGTTTGCCAATTTGTCTTGAGAAAAGTAATTATGCATTGAGGCTTTTGCAGCGTGTTCGTGATGAATCCCACCGATTTGCAGTGATGTTTCACAGAAATCTGCGTGGTCAAAGCATGACAAGTTTTCTGCTTGAAATTCCCGGAATTGGGAAGGCGACAAGCCAAAAAATCTGGAAATATTTTAAGACAAAAGAAGATATATTTAATGCAAAGCCTGAGGATTTTACTTTGATTGATGGCATTTCTGAAGTGAAAGCGCTTGAAATTTATAAAGCAATTCATGAAAAAGAATAGAATAAATTATAAAAAATTATAAAAAATTCAAACAATAAAAGATACAGGCAAAAACCTGTATCTT
>JAFSVX010000053.1 GCA_017444785.1 Clostridia bacterium | reverse complement strand
TTTTTTTCACTTGCCTATATTTTATACATTTATTCTGTGCATGTCAAACGATTTTTATGTTTTTTCTTATAATCTTGAAATAACATGATGCGGGCAGGCGGCCACACGCTCTTAAAACATATATCTATAATTAAAGTCAAGGAAAAAAGGCAGTAAATGAAAATTTTTTGTGAAAAATTATATGAACTTCGAAAACAGAGCAATTTAACTCAACAGCAAGTGGCAAAAAAGCTTGGTATCACCCAGCCTTCATACATAAGATATGAGATTGGAAACAGTGAACCAACGCTTGAAAACCTTGTCAAACTTGCTGATCTTTTTGATGTTTCCGTTGACTATCTACTTGGCCGTTCCAATTTTTAAAAAATCAAATATTAAAAATATTTAATTGCAATTAAAAATAAAAAACCTAGATTAAATCTAGGTTTTCTTAATTTCATCCCCCTATTATTAACCCAACGTGTTTTCGGGCAAAATTTTGATGAAGAACAAGGCAACAAATTATGATTATTAAGCAACGTCATTTCAGGGCGGAGTTTATGCATATAACGAGGCACAAAAAAATTTCAGCGCTCGATTGTATTTGCATACATGAGTGTGCTGAAATTTTTTTAGTAACAAAGTTAGATGTGTGAAATCCGCCCTGAAATTACTTCTTTTCGTCAGCCTTTACAAGCATCTTCTTCTCACCTGCATAGTAACCACATTCAGGACATACTGCGTGTGCAGCCTTCTTTGCGTGACATTGTGGACACTCAACAAGTGTTGGTGCGGTTGCTTTCCAATTTGCAACTCTTGATCTGCCTTTTGTTTTTGATACCTTATGTTTTGGAACTGCCATTTTTATTTTCCTCCTAATTTGTTTAATAAATCCGCAAAGGGATTGTTTTCACCTATTTTCTTTTTCTGATGTTCACATTCTTCATCATTGAGATTGATGCCACATGTCTGACAAAGACCTTTACAATCCGGTCTGCACAAGATTTTTGTTGGAAAGTTTGTTATGATAAGATTTTTCACAATCTCCTCAATGTCAACATTTCCATTGTCATCATATGCAAAGCCATCATCATCTTCGCTGTTTTGTGACTTTTTGCAGATTTCCTCTTCAAAATCAAAATATAGATTTTTCTGAAAAGATCCGGCACATCTGTCGCAGACGAACCTGCAAGGCACATCAACAAAGCCTTTCACATGAACCACTCCGTCAAAGTCAGAATGAAAATTCATGCTTAAAATTGCAACCTCGTCAACTGAATTTGGCTTGAAGGTATTTTCATCGAAAGATGTTTTCACAGATGAGTTAAATGCGAACTCTTTTAAAGGGGATTCAAGTGCTTTTTGAACGCTGAGCATAAATTATCTCCTTCTACAAGTGCAAAGCAATTATATACTTAATTGCCGCGCTTGTCAACGATATTTTTTATTTTAGTATCTTTTATTTGATATTTTCCACAATTTTCTTTGTGTCGCGCATAATCACAAGCTCTTCATCGGTTGGAATCACATAGACTTTAACGCGTGAAGTTGGCTTACTTATCAAGCAAATCTCTCCACGAGTGAAGTTCTTGTTAGCCTCTTTATCAAAGTCAACGCCCATAAAGTCAAGGCCTTCCATGACAGCTTCGCGAAGCTCATCACGGTTTTCGCCAGAGCCTGCCGTAAACACGATCACATCCACACCACCCATTGCAGCAGCATAAGAACCAATATACTTTTTAATCCTGTAATAGTCCATTTCAAGTGCGAGTTTAGCCTGCTTATTACCCTCATTCGCAGCTTTATTGATATCACGGATATCGCTTGAAACTCCACTTACGCCCAAAAGACCGCTCTTTTTGTTGGCAATGGTCATAAACTCATGAATATCCATGCCCGTTTGGTTCATAACATACTCAGCAACTGCAAGGTCAACATCACCACAACGAGTACCCATCATAAGCCCTTCAAGTGGAGTCAGTCCCATTGATGTATCAACACACTTGCCATCTTTGATTGCGCAAACACTTGCACCATTACCAATATGGCAGTTGATAATCTTGAGATCTTTTTTGCCCTCAAGCTGTTCAACAACGCGTGAAATATAGTCATGGCTCATACCATGGAAGCCAAACTTACGAACATTATATTTTTCCACCCATTCATAAGGAAGTGGATATGTATAGGCATACTCTGGCATAGTTGAATGGAACGCAGTATCAAAGAGGGCTACGTTTGGTTTGCCTGGCATAACCTCCATGCAAGCCTTGATACCGTTGATATTTGCAGGCATGTGAAGAGGCCCAAGTGGAATGAGTGTTTCAAGATTTTTCAAAACTTTCTCATCAACAAGTGTAGGCTGTTTATAAATTGTTCCGCCATGCAAGATTCTGTGCCCTATTGCCCCAACCTCATCAAGACTGTCAATCACGCCAATCTCTTTGTCAACAAGAGTATTCATAACAAGATTTAGTGCTTTTGCGTGATCCTCAAGCTTCTGTCTTATCTCATAAGCCTTGCCGTTGACTTTGTGTGTTAAAATACCATCTTCAAGGCCAATTCTTTCCACCAATCCTTTTGCAAGCAATTTCTCATTGTCAGCATCGAAAAGTTGATATTTGACAGACGAACTTCCTGCGTTTATAACTAAGATTTTCATAATTATTCTCCTTTTATACTTATTTTAGATTGCAATGCCGTGATCGCCATTGCAATAACTATCTCATCTGATGTGCAACCTCTTGAAAGATCATTGACAGGTTTTTTAAGTCCTTGAAGCACCGGCCCAATTGCCCTTGTCCCTGCAATTCTTTGCACAAGTTTATAACCAATATTTCCAGCATCAAGTGTTGGAAAGATCAAAATGTTTGCTTTACCTTCAAGAGTGGATCCTTTGCACTTAGCTTTTGCCACCTCTGGAACAAGCGCAGCGTCAACTTGAAGTTCTCCATCGACGATAAGTGATGAATCCTTCCTTCGAACTATTTTAAATGCTCTTTTTACCTTCTGTATGTCCTCAAACTCAATATCAGGATCTGATTTTGTAGAGTATGACAACATTGCAACCCTTGGCTTGATTCCGCAGATTGTGTCCGCTGTTTTAGCTGTTTCAATAGTGATTTCAGCAAGCTCTTTATCCGTCGGATTTTGAATAAGGCCACAGTCCGCAAAAATCATCATACCATTTTCACCAAATGTCGAATTTTCTGGCATTTCCATAATGAAGCAACTTGAGACCTTTGAAACTTCGGGTTTGCTTTTAATGATTTGCAGAGCAGGACGCATAACATCCGCAGACTCATACTTGGCACCTGCAACAATTCCATCAACATCATCAAGCTTAAGCATCATTGTCGCATAATACATTGGATCTTTCATAAGCTCAAAAGCTTTTTCCTCGGTCATGCCCTTTTCTTTGCGAAGCTCATAAAGGGATCTTGCATACATCTCCCTCTTTTTGCTTTCGCTTTGAACATCGATAATTTCAATGTCTTTAAGCACTTTCTTTGGGATTTTATCTTTAAGAATAATCTTATTCCCAATTATCGCCACTTTGCAAACTTTAAGCTGTGAAGCTTTTATTGCTGCTTCAACAACTCGGTCATCATCACCTTCTGGAAGAACGATTTTCTTGCCACTGTCTATTGCTTTATCAATGATGACTTTAAGTGCATCTTGTTTTGTTTTTTTCTTTTTAAATGAAAACATAATCATCCTCTTGCAACATTTTGTTTGGTGTTGTATAATAGTATTATAAAACATAAATTCAAAAAAAGAAAATGTTTAGAGAGATTTTTTATGAAAATTTGTGGAATTATTTCAGAATTTAACCCATTTACCAATGGACACGAGTATATTATAAGTGAAGTCAAGTCAAAATATGGACTTGATTGTCTTTGCCTTACAAGTGGAAATTTTATGCAACGTGGCGAAATGGCAATGCTTGACAAATTCGCAAGAGCAACAGCAGCAATCAATGCCGGCGCAAACCTTGTCGTTGAAATGCCACTTGTATTTTCCCTCTCTTCTGCTGAATACTTTGCCTTTGGATCTGTCAAGATTTTGCAAGAAATTGGAGTTACCCACCTTGCCTTTGGCGTTAAAATTAAGGACAGCGCAATCTTGGAAAACTTTGCAAAAATCAAAGCAAATGAGCCTGCAAAAATCAAAACTTATATAAAAAACTATATTAAAGCCGGCCTTGACTATAACAAATCTCTTAAAAGCGCTTACAAAATGGCATACCCGAAGCTTAAAAATGACATAGATGCAATTTTCAGTGATCCAAACAACATTTTGGCACTTGAATATCTCTCGGCAATTATAAAGCTTAAAGCTGACATCAAACCAATCTTTATTTCAAGACAAGACGGCGGATATAACCAATCAAAGGGCGTTAAAGTCAACAATAAAAATTTCTTAAGCGCCACAGCGATACGAAATTTAGTTTTGCAAGGTAAAATCAAAAAGACAAAAAAATATCTTCCGACTTACAGTTTCAGAGATCTTGTAACTATAAGTGCAAAAAATCTCAGTTCTGCACAAGATAAGCTTGACACTCTGCTGATTTCAAAGATAAGAAATATGACATATGCAGACCTTGAAAAAATAAATGATTTCAACCTTTCCCTTGCCCACCTTATTTATGATAACTGCAAAATGTATAATCATTCAAAAGATATCATTGACGCCTGTAACACCAAAAACTTTAAAGAAAGCAGGATCCGCCGCCTTTTGCTTCTTTCCTATTTTGATATCACAAAAGAAAAATTTAAGTGCATGCTTAAAGACAAACATGCGATCAACGTTCTTGCTGTAAACAAATCAAAAAAAGAACTGCTCAGCAAAATTATCAAAAACTCAAAAAGAAAACTTATTGTTTCTGCCAAAGATAAAGAGAGTCTTTCAGAAACTGAAAGACTTGTTGTCGACATTGCACAAAGATCATCAAACCTTTATGACATTTGCAATCAGAGGCAATATAAAGAAGACAAAACCTTATTTGTCTAGGCCTTAATATTTCCATTGTCGCCATCTTCAGAATTCTCTTTCTTGTTCATCTGCTGTAAGATGGCTTTTTTATTGCTTATAATTTTTGGTTTCCTTGGGTCGAATTCTTTTTCCCATTTAGTTTTATGTGGGATAATCTCTTTCAATCTGAACATAATGAAGATCAGATCCAAAACAAGATACATCACATACATCAGCATCACTGCCAAGCTGAACCCATCAAATCCACTTTGATAGCCCGCAAAAAGCCAAAGCAAAATCGCACAGACAAGAGCTATTGGTCTTATCACAAAATACTCTCTGTATTTAAAGGACTGTAAGAAGGCAGAAAGTCCAAGCATCGACGCACTTATTGCATCAAAAAGTGGCAACACATTTTTTGAGGCATTGAGCGAAATAGCAAAACAAAGAGCAAAACTCATCACAATAAAGCAGATGACCAAATAGGAGTTACTTTTTGAAAGCTGTTTATCTTCAATCTTCATATTCTCTTCATTGAAGAGCACCCAGACGACAAACTGCAAAACAATATATACCAAAAAATATAGAATAGCATTTGCGTAAAGTCCCTCACTTATTGCAAAGGAGGAATAAAGGAAACAAACAATCAAGCAAAATATAAAGGAAACATATGTGTTTATTGGCACAAAGAAATTCCACAGCGCACCACACACAACCAAAAGCACGCATGGAAAATTTATTGCGTTAAGAAAATAGAGAGTTAAAGCAAATGCACAAAACAAGCAGATCGTTACAAGCCTTATTGTAAAGTGCTTTGATGAAATATTCAAATAGTTCACATTATTATTCATATTTTCCCCCTTGCCTTATAAAAAAGCATTTGCAATCATATAGTTTTATATGAATTATGATACAATAGTTCAAACAAAAAGTAAAACAAAAATCAATAAAAAAGTAAAAATTGGCGAGATTATGCTTTCTTTTGCCATATTTTTTGTTATGTTCGCAATTTTAACAAATCCAACACTTTACGCAAAAAGCATAACTGATGGCTTGAAACTGTTTGTTGTCGCCGTGCTTCCGGGGCTGTTGCCCTTTATGTTTTTAAATAAGATCCTTGCAAACCTAAAATTTGAGCACCTGACAAACATTTTCAATAAACCTGCAAAAAAATTGTTTGGTCTTGACGGATATGCGATGTATGGCTATTTCATCAGCATACTCTCTGGCTATCCAGTCGGTGCCAAAATAGTTTCCGAGCTTTACAACCAAAATAAAATCTCTGAAAAAGACATTTTGAAAACCTCCCTTCTTTGCTCCACATCTGGCCCAATCTTTATTGTCGGAACGGTTGGAGCGCTCATGCTTCAAAACAAAGAAATAGGAATTTTCTTATATTTTATCAACATTCTTTCCGCCCTGCTTTCCGTCATACTTATAAATCTTTTTGAGCGCTTTAAAAAAGCTAAATCATCAAAGAATAAAAATGATAAAAAAGTTAAAATTGATAATAAAAACGATAATAGAAATGATGATAGAAATGATGGTAAAAATAATAGGACGGATTTACAAAAAACAAAAATCCATGACAATCAATTATCTTGCCACGCTCATCACTTGAATCAAAGCATCTTTAAGCTATTCACACGCTCCGCATCAGACACTGCTTCAAGTCTTTTGATTGTTGCTTTTTACATAGCATTTTTCTACCTTTTGATTGACCTTTTAAACAACTTTAAAGTGCTTCAATTTTTATCGAGTTTGTTAAACATCTTTTTCAAAAATTCGGACATTTCAACAGCCACAACCTCTGGCATTGTCGAAATGACAAGAGGCATCAATCTTTTAAGTTTTTTAAAAAATTCGACCTCTCTTGCCCTTATTTCATTTTTACTGTCATTTGGTGGCTTTTCAATTATTTTTCAATCGCTCTCATTTTTAAGCGACACACCAATAAAAGCCTCAAAATTTATGCTTGGCAAACTGTTTCAAGGCACCCTGTCTTTTACTTTGACAATACTTTTTGCTCCGCTGATTGCATAAATACATTTGTCAAAGTTTTAAAAAATATGCATAAAAAGAAGAAGCAACATTGCTTCCCTTTTTAATTTAATATGTGCTTGATTTTTAATGCAACTGATTTTCATGCGCTTAATATAATATGTGTTTTATTTTTTTGTGCATGATTGACTTGTAAATGATCAGATTTTCAAACTCTCAACATTTCTTGCATTTTATTTTTTTGGCTTGCTTTGAACATTTTTCAAAACATCACCATTTCCAAGTTCCTCACGATTGCTGCGAACAACGTGCAAGTTTTGAAGCAAATAGTCCTCAACAGATTTAAGCAGTTTATCAATATTCTCTCTTGTAACTGCAAAAAGTTGATTTGCTTTTTTCTCGGCATTATCCACAATCTCTTCAGCTTCTTCTTCGCTTTTTTTGATAAGCTCGCTGTCGCTTAAAAGTTGCTCTGCACGAACCTCAGCCTCTTTCAAGGTTTTATCCGCCATATCTTTGGCTTGCTGAATAATTTTGTCGCGCTGAGAAAGAATATAGTTCGCTTCTTGGATTTGCTCTGGCATAGATCGTTTTAACTCTTCAATAAGCTCTTCACATCTTTCCATGTTTGTTTTTTTGCCAAACAGACCAGACTTGCTTTTGGCAAATTCTTCTTCCAATTCTTCAATAATCGAATTTATATCTTCCATACCTAACCTTCATATTCCAAAATGGTTATATTTTTATCGCCATAGTTTTTGGACTTTAGTATTGTATAACATTCGGGCATCACTTGTAAAGAGTTTTTCGCAAGTTGTTCCAAACAAACTAACGAGCCATTTTTGACAAGTTTTTTCTGAGAAAGAGCCCTTAAACATGGCAAATAAAGTTCACTTTTATACGGTGGATCCAAGTAAACCAGATCAAATATTACACCTTTTTGAGACACAATGTCAAGCGCATTAAAGCAATCTTCGATAATAATATCAAAATTTTCTTTATCGACATTTTTCATATTTTTTTCAATAGTTTTTCGGGCATCAGGGTTGCTGTCCACAAAGTAAACATGCTTTGCTCCACGACTGAGAGCCTCCATTCCAATTGCTCCGCTTCCTGCAAAAAGGTCCAAAAATTCGCACTCTGAAATATAGCCCTGCAACAAGTCAAAGACCGAGCCTTTAATTCTTGTCAAAGTTGGTTTTGTATCATCTGTCTCAAGGCTTATAAGCTTTCTGCCCCTGTATTTTCCTGAAATTACCTGCATACTGCCCCCAGTGATATACACGTTTCACCCTTGCGGAAATACCTGTGTATATTTCATAAGGTATTGTATCACATTTTTTTGCCACATCGCAAACAGAAATAAAATTTTCTTGCATTTTGCCAAAAATCAGCACCTTGTCGCCCACTTTTGCATCAACATTGTTTATGTCAATCATAAAGCAATCCATACAGACTCGTCCAATAATTTCAGCCTTCTTTCCATTGACAATCACTTCGCCAAGGCTCGACAATTTCCTGCTCACTCCGTCAGCATAGCCCGCCCCACAGACAGCAATTTTCATGTCATTTTCTGCAACAAATGTTCCGCCATAGCTGACTTTTTCCCCACTTTTGATTGTCTTAATTTGCAGTATTTCTGTTTCAAAACTGTGTCTGTCGCTCAAATACAAATCAATTCCAAGCCTTACCATGTCAAGCTGATAGTCTTTATTTGCAAGCGCTAAAGAGCTTGCCATGTGAAAAATTGGCCTCAAGCCCGATTTCAGCACTATTTTTTTGAAAGCTTCAAATGTTTCAAATTGACTTTTGGCACTATCAAAAGCATTGTCAGCAAAATGCGAATATACCCCAACAAGCCGTGCATATTTTGACCTTTTAATCAACTTCAAGGCTTCTTTAAATTCTTTTAAATCCTTAAAGCCATACCTGTTCATTCCACTGTCCACCTTCAAATGCACTTTTGCAACTGTGTTTTGCTCTTTTGCATAACTGAGTGCAAATAAAAGACTTTCAATGCTTGCAATAGTGATTTCCGCGCCGTTTTTAATGGCAATCTTCATATCATTTTTAAGCAGTGGCGACAAAATCAAAACAGGCTTTTTTATTTTGTATTCTTTCAGCTTCAAAAACTCACTCATCCTTGCAACAGCGAAGCAATCCGCTTGCATTTCCAACAGCTTTGCAATCTTCTCAGCCCCAAATCCATAGGCATTCGCCTTTACAACTACGCAGATTTCAACGCCACTGCCAAGTTTTTTTTTCGCTTTATTAAAGTTATCCAAAATCGCCTTCAAATCAATTAAAAATCTGCACATATCTACCCTCGCTAATTACTAACACATCTTATGAAATAATAGTTGTTTTTGTGCATAAGTTAATATAACTCTTATCTCTTAAATAAAAAACTTGACAAAACTATATAAGAAGAGTATATTAAACATAATAACTAAAATAAATAACTAG
>JAFSVX010000052.1 GCA_017444785.1 Clostridia bacterium | reverse complement strand
AGAATGGTGCAATAAGAAAAAAACAAAAAAGTTCCAAACACGATTCTCTTCTATAATAGGTTAAATTTCAAATTAAAGAAATCTTATATAACGGCGAAATTTAGATGCAGAAGAAGGCATAAGAAAAATCCAAGGTTGAGTGTACTTTCGTACTCGACTCCTTGGATTTTTTGCAATAACACACTTCTGCGCTTAATTTCGCCGTTATAATAGGATGCAGATGATGCCGCCCTTATTTTCATTAACTATCTTCGTCATAGTCTTGCGCATCTTCACCTCAGCCTCTTCAGGAATATTGTTTATCTTTGTGGCAATGCCATCTTGAACAAAGGTTGAAAGTGGTCTGCCAAACATATTTGTATCCCAAATTGCTTGTGGATTGTTTTCAAAGCCGGTTGTAAGATATTTCATAAGCGACTCGCTCTGCTCTGGAGTGCCAACTGCTGGGCAAACCTCTGTTTCAACATCAACACGCATGATGTGAAGGCTTGGCGCAGACGCTTTCAAACGAACCATAGATCCACTGCCTTTTTTGACAATTTGTGGCTCTTCAAGAGTCATCTCTTCAAGGGTTGGTGTCACAACGCCATAGCCCTTCTCTTTCACACTGTCAAGGGCATCTTTGATCTTGTCATACTCTTTTTTTGCGTGCGTCAAATGTTTCATATAGCTCATCAAATAGAAATCATCTTCAATATCAACTTCACACTCATCAGAAAGCATCTTATAGAACATTTTATTTGACACAGGAATTTCATAACGAACTGTGCCATCACTGAGGCGTATGCTGTCAAGTTTAAGCGCATCAATGTTCTCATTTTCAGCAAACATAGCCCCAAGTGTTTGATACTCACTCATCTTGCTGACACCACTGACACTGTCTTTGATTTCATTAAGAATCTCTTGCACAAAATAGTTGTCAACAGGAAGTGCTCGCACCCATTTTGGGAGTGTGAATTCAATGTTTTTGATTGGAAATTCATAGAGCGCCGCAGTGATAATTTGGTCAATATCTTCACCATTAAGTTTTGAAACATCAGTTAAAATAACCGGCGCCGAATATTTATCACGAAGTGAGACTTGAAGCTTTTTCGCCTCGTCAGAGTTTGGATTGGCACTGTTTAAGACAATTACAAATGGTTTGGACGCCTCTTTAAGCTCGCGAACAACCCTTTCCTCTGCCTTGACATAACTGAGCCTGTCAATGTCTGTAATTGTTCCATCTGTTGTCACCAAAACAGCAATTGTGGAGTGCTCATCAATAACTTTCTTTGTGCCAATCTCCGCCGCCTGAGTGAATGGCATGTCATCATCTTGCCAAGGGGTTTTGACCATGCGAACTTCGCCGTCTTCAGTATCCCCAACCGCGCCAGGAATAATATAGCCCACGCAGTCCACAAGACGCACTTTCGCCTCGACACCAGAGTCAAATTCCAAGTTTATAGCGTTATTTGGCACAAACTTAGGTTGCACTGTCATAATTGTCTTTCCTGCGCCTGATTGTGGCAATTCATCAATGATTCTTTGTTTCTCGTGCTTGTCTTTTACTTTTGAGAGTATCAATTCTTGAACGAACTTTCTTATAAAAGTGGATTTACCAGTACGAACTGGCCCAACCACACCAAGATAGATATCCCCACCCGTTCGTTTAGCGATATCATCATAAATTTCAAACGATTCCATAACTACCTCCGAAAGTTTGATTGCTAAACTATATGATAGTATATTGAGATTTATAACTTTTCTTATGATTTATACAATTTGCACAAAAAAATATGCAAGCCACAGCTTGCATATTTTAATTTTTTCATTAGTCTACCTGCAATATATAATGAAATAGTTTTGCATTATTTATCTTTTTCTGAATCAATAACTGCAGTATCTGAATATTTTTTAGTCATTGTTTCAAATATTGACTTAAACTGAATATTTTTATCTGTATCTAACTTTTCTGTTTCAACACTGCAATCTTTATATTGTTTGTAGTTTTTAATTAAATAAGTAAGAATATCAAATTCTCCAAGATTAATTGTTTCAGTTCCTTTCAGAGTCAATAAATTATCGCCATCATTGTTATTCAGATAATATAAAATCACAATATCATCTTTATTTTCAATAGTAATTCTTTGTGGAATTGAATCATCTTTTGATGACAATATTGGATTTATACCTGTATAATCTTTAATTTCTCCAAGACACATTTTAAGAGCTTGATCTTCACTTGATCCAACACCACAAGCATGTCCCCATGATTGTTCTTTGTCATCATAGAAAAGATAATCAGTCTTTGCTGAATAAGTTTCTTGCTCCATAAAATTATCCACACTTAACTCAATAAGCATTTCAACATTTCCAACAACATATTTCAAATGTTTATAGCCATAATCATAATGTAACATATCTTTTCTCCTTATAATGCACCAAAAGAAACTATAATTATTTCTTTAGCCGTTTTTGCCATATGTATATAGAATTTTCCAATCTCATATCTAAATACATTTGGCGTTGCACCACTAACAGCTCTTGTCGCTTTTATGCCATTTTGCACAACTTTCTGAGCTGTCTCTGCCGCTAATTTTTCATATTGTGCTAACGATTTTGCTCCAACTTCTGCACCATGTTTCTTAAAATGATATTCAAGACATTCTTTTGAAGTTTTAAATGAGCCTTTTGAAAATCCAACAGACATTTTTGAAGAACCAACACCCATTATTGAACCAACTGCCCAACCTGTTAATCCTCCAAGAATGGCGCCACCTATCAAACCACCAACAACAGCCCAAATTTGTACTGAACCTGTTTCCTCTTTTGAGATAACGCCACCAGCAATGGCTCCTGTAACGCCACCAGCAATAGCTCCTGCAGCAACAACAGCCGCCATACCTGCACCACAAGAAGCTACTACAACCGCCGCCACAGCTGCCACAGCAACAACCTTCACTACTGCTTTAAATATTCTTGAAAATAAACCACAATTTTCAATCATTCCATAATCTTGCAATTCGCTTAATAAAACCATTTCCCCATCAATCTCAAAAACTGCATCCATTTCAAGATTATCATTCCAAAATGCAAGTCCAACAATTTCATCAATCGTTTCACCTTCATTCTGATCTGAAGTTGCAGAAAGTGTTACAACTCCAGTTTCATAATCGTAACTATAATGATATTTAATCTTTATTTCATCTTCTTCAATATTTGCATCTGAAACCAGATCAATATCAATCAAGTCTGAAAGTGAAAATGTCTTAACACCTTCAAATGTTGTAAGCGAGCCATCAGTTTCAAGTTTTGCATCTTCATACTCATTGAAAACACTTTCAAAATCCAATGTCTGACTGCTTGCCTCTATCGTTCTTGTTTGAACTGATAGAGTTTCACTATTGCTTTTTGAGTTTAAGGCTTGTGAAATCACAATACTTAAAACCATTATAAGCGACAGTGAAATTGCTGAAATTATTCTGAACAATTTCTTTTTCATATTTTTCCCCCTCATAATAAATTTATATATTCCATTACCACATCTGCAGGTATGCAGTAAGAAATACCATAGATAACATTACCCGAATTATCTTTAAGCCTGAATGTTGTTATACCAATGAGTTTGCCATCAGAATTTAATAATGCACCACCGCTATTACCTTCTGCAATTGCCAAATCACACTGAATCACTTCTCTTGATTGCTCATTATATGAAACCACAATTTTAGGATTTGATATAATTCCTTTTGTAAGTGAAATCCCAATATTATTCAAATTACCAATTGCATAAACTTCTTCACCAAACTGAACTAAAGAAGATTCAGCAAAAGCAATAGCACTGAAATTACAATTTACATCATTGAGTTTTAAAACAGCTAAATCTTTTTGAAGATCGTATTTAATCAAAGTAACAGCTCTATAAGCAGTTTCAGTAGAAAATCTTATACTTATATTTTCAAATGTAAATTGTTCTCCAAGTTTTTTGTATGTTACCACGTGAGCATTTGTGATAAGTGTCCCATCGTCTTTCACAAAGACTGCTGAACCAAAACTCTCACCAACATCATCAGTAGCGGCTTTAACCTCAACAACGCTCTGTTTGATACTCTTATCCAAATTTAACTGACTTTTTTCATTAAAGATAAAGAAAAGCACAGAAAATAAAACTGTGCTTACACATACAAGCAGTATAATCAAATAATAATAAATGTTATATTTTTTTATTCTGCCTAATTCCATTACTTTTCAGTGTATCATCACAATCCAATTTTGTCAATATTTTTCATTTAATAATTTAAAAAAATATACGCACGATTTTATTTTCATAAATGAGCGTGTACAAATTTGGACAGAAACACAGCTCTGGCACTTTAAATCCGACACTTAAATAAGCGATAAATTTATGTTCAGAGCAAGGCTCGGACAAATTT
>JAFSVX010000051.1 GCA_017444785.1 Clostridia bacterium | reverse complement strand
TTGGGGTGTCGCCAAGCGGTAAGGCACGAGACTTTGACTCTCGCACTCGTAGGTTCAAATCCTGCCACCCCAGCCAACCCATTGGGGTGTCGCCAAGCGGTAAGGCATTGGACTCTGACTCCAACATCCGAGGGTTCGAATCCTTCCACCCCAGCCAAAAAAATCCAAAATAATTTACATAAACACTTGATTTTCTTCAAAATTTATGATAAATTATCACTCGTCTGAAATAAAATGACAATTTAACAAAAGATTATGGTTCACTAGCTCAGTCGGTAGAGCACTTGACTTTTATGAAAGGGCGAGTGCGTTAAGCAAACTTGCCGGTGGCCAGTTTGTAGCAAACGAGCGGGAGCAATCTGTGATTGCGGTCTGGCTCCGACAGGAGACCGGGTGTAACCCGGGACCCCGACACTTACAATTAAATAAAATATATGGTTCACTAGCTCAGTCGGTAGAGCACTTGACTTTTAATCAAGGGGTCCCGGGTTCGAATCCCGGGTGAGCCACCAAAATGATGGGCATTACACCTCATCATTTTATTTTATGAAAGTAAGCGGATGTGGTGAAATTGGTTCGAGGCGAACAAAAAACTTTCCGGTGGACAGTTTTTCGCCGAGAAAGGCTTAAGCTTTGCTTTTGCCCCGTGAGACCCTAAGGGGTCTGCCAAATGGCTATCAATTGATCAATTTTTGTTACAATTTAATATTTTAAGCGGATGTGGTGAAATTGGCAGACACGCTAGACTTAGGATCTAGTGCCGCAAGGCTTGGGGGTTCAAGTCCCTTCATCCGCACCATAAAAAGACTTTGACACTTTTGTCAGAGTCTTTTTTTACTTAGTAAGATTTGAGGACTTGAACCCTAAGAGGGTGACGAGCGTAAAAAGAACTTTCCCGTGGACAGTTCTTAGCGAGGAAGACCGCCGATGCTTCGCTTCAAGGTCGGTGGAACGAAGTTACACTGTCCCTTCATCCGCACCATTAAAAAAGACTTTGATGTATTTTTTCAAAGTCTTTTTTACTTAGTCAACTTTGAGGACTTGAACCCTAAGAGGGTGACGCGCGTTTAAAGAACTTTCCTGCGGACAGTTCTTAGCGAGGAAGACCGTAGTGGCTTGCGCGCAAGGTCGGTGAAGCGTTGTTACACTGTCCCTTCATCCGCACCAATAATAAAAGATTAAATAAAAATAGAGAAACTGCAGTTTCTCTATTTTTGTATTATTCCTTTTCCTGTTCATCTTCATTTTTGTTTGTTTTAACTCGTTTAAATCCCCTGTCATACTTTTCTTGCCAAACTTCACTAAAAACCACACCTTCACTTTCAAGTATTTCTTTTTCAACTAATGATGTCTTAATGTTTCCACATTTGACATCACCAAGCTTTTTACCCAATTTATACCCATCTTTTGTTACATAGTTAGAAGGAATTTTTACATCATTATTTTGACGTTTAAAAAGTTTAACTTGCAACAATAACTCAGCAAAATTAAAATTTCTGTCCTGGATTTTCCATTTAAAACCAAGCTTATTTAACTTCTTCAATTGTATTTCATTTATGTGTACCAGTCCACTACGAACATTGTCCACTTTCTTTCCAAGTTGATACCCCTCTTGTGTAACATAACTTCTTGGAACTTTTGTTGTATTAAATTCCTGATTATAAGTAAACAATTGATCATAGAATAAATCAAAGTCAAAAGTTTTTTTGCCAATTTTCCAAACAAAGCCCAACTGATTGATTTTATCAATTTCATTTTCTTTTAAATGAATTTTACCATTTCTTAAATTCACAATTCTTAAGCCAAGTTTATATCCATCTTTTGTTTCATATTTTGCAGGTATCAACAAATTTCCCTTTTGTTGTTTATATTTGACAAGTTCTGAATAAAAGCGATCAAAATCAAAATAATCTCTTGATGACTTCCAAATAAAACCCATATCATCAAGTATTTTTCGTTGCTCATCTGAAATCAAAATACTTCCCGATCTCAGTCTTTGAACTATACTTCCAAGCTTATAACCATCATCTGAAACATATTCAACTTTTACTTCCAAATTGCCAAAGGAGTTTTTGTAAGCAATCAAATTACATACAATTTCATCAAAATTGGCTGAACTTTTCTTTCCCCTTTCCATCATTGTATTTTCAATATTAAAATCAGGAAAATATTTTTGAAGTAAATTTTTATATTTACTATGACGTCTTACATAACTTGTTTTTTCACCAAGTTTATAGCCATCTTCAGTTACAAAATCTTTAGGAATCCCCTTCCCATTTTTTGCAATAAATGCTGTAGCCTCAGTCACATACTTTTTCAAATCGAATGTTCTTTTGCCATATTTTTTATCTTCAGGAAGCTTCCACATAAAGCCCATATCATCAAGCAACAGTTTGTCATTTTCTGAGAGCATGATATTTTCATTTCTTAAATTTGCGGCTCTGCTTCCAAGAGGATAGCCATCCTTAGTTTTGTAATTTGAAGAAATAAATAAATCGCCGTTTTCTTTTTTATAGTCTTGCAAATGTGAATAAAACTCAGCAAAATTGAATTTATTGCCTACAACTTTTTTTGATACCTGATTTGTTTTACTACTAAGTTGATCAGACGTATCTTCTGGTTCTTGCCAAACAAAGTTAATATTATCCAAATCATCATCTTGAGCTCCAGTCAAGACAACATATCCTTCCCTGATCTGATAAACTTTTTCACCAAGAGGGTAGCCATCAGATTCAACATATTTCTTTGTTATATTAAGGTTATTATTCAGAGCCTTGAAATTTAATAATCTTGTGTAAACTTCATGGAAATCAAATTTATATGTTTTACCTGTAGGTTCAAAATTAAAACCCATTTTAACTAATTGTTTTTCTTGTTCTTTATTCAAAACGCCATTAAATCTGATTTGATCCACTACTTTACCAAGCGGATAACCACTTCTTGTCATATAATCATATGGTACCTTAATATCATAATTTCTTTTATGATAGTTCGTGATATATTTTAAAAAAGCATCAAAATTTTCCATCTTAAACCCCTCAAAAAATAAAAAATTTATTGTAAAAATCAAACAGTACAGATATTATAATACAGCATCTTCATTATGTCAATATGCAATTTTTATACACAATATCTGGAATGACTTGCAATAAAGGCTGAGAAATCAAAAACGATTTTTCATTTCATATAATTTTTAAGTATCAACATATCAAATAGATGTATAAAATATACTGCAAACCTTCAAACTAATAACAAAGGAAAAAAGATGGACAAAGAAATCAAATCACAAAAAACAAAATCAAAATATGTTGTAACAAAACACTGGATGCAAATTTATATCCCGGTACTCGCCTCTTTAGGACTTTTATTTTTAATCTCGCTTATTATTATTTGCGTGACAGCGTCAAATCAAAATAAATCTATGACGCCTGGACAAAAAGATCCAGAAACAGGCTGGGCATACCATATTGTCGCACCGTTTGTGGATTTATCCTCTTGGGTGCCACTGACCAACTCTTACAGCATAAATGGAGTGCCAAATATGGCAAAAGTAGAGGAGCAAACCGGCATATCATACTATAACCTAGGCTTTATTCAACCCGACCAAACTCAGCCACTTGACAGCAGTGGTAATATCCGTTGGGGCTGGGGCGGCTATTATTCCCTGAGTGAAAATGGTAATGATGGCTATCAGTATCCAAAAATCAAGCAGACCATAAACGACCTTAAAAATCTTGGTGCCGGTATCACTATTTCAATCGGTGGACAACTTGGCGATGCTCCATGGATTGTAACAACTGACGTCAACAAACTTGCAAACTTTTATAAAGATGTCATTAAAACATATGACGTGAAACGCCTTGACCTTGACATTGAGGAAAGCAACCAAGTTCAAAGTGGCAATATTGCAAATGCCAAGGCAATCAAAAAAATTCAAGACGAAACCGGCATAGACGTTGTCTTAACAATCCCAATCATGCCAAATGGCTGGCAAGACAAACAAATCAACATCATCAAAGCCTATCTTGACCAAGGCGTAAATATTTCTCTTATCAACTCAATGACAATGTGTTATGGCGGCGGACTTTATGCCGGCGAAGACTATGGTGACGCATCAATTCGCGCCATAGAAAACAGCGTCCAGCAGATGAAAAATATTTGGGCAAGCTATGGCACAGTGCTCACCGACAAACAAGCCTATGCCAAGACCGGTGCAACCGTGGACATTGGCTATGAAAGTTCGCAGTATCCAGTCTTCACTCTTGAAATGACGCGAAAAGTTGTCGATCACGCTAAAGCAAATGGCTATGGCATGCTTTCATACTGGTCAATCAACCGCGACGCCCAAATGCAAGAAAACAGCGCAATCAACACGCTATTTGCTTACCTTAACGTCATGAACGAATTTTATGTTTAAATAAAAAAACAAGAAGTGCAGAAACCTCTGCACTTCCCAAAATACCAGCATTTTCCCAAACTATGTCACACATAATACCTATGTGTGACATAATAGTATTTCACTCACTTACTCGCAGACTTTCTTTCAAAATTTCTTAAAACTCAATTTATTTCACCAAAGAATTTTAATGGCGAAAAAGTGCATAGGTGTAGCCCTCTAATATTATTCACTCACTTTAAGGTCTTAAATTGTTGGTTAGGCAAAGCACTAAAAAATTCCAAAGTTTTGGTTAACTTTCACAAATTATAAACATTCACTTTAAGGCGTCAGAATGGTGCAATAAGAAAAAAACAAAAAAGTTCCAAACACGATTCTCTTCTATAATAGGTTAAATTTCAAATTAAAGAAATCTTATATAACGGCGAAATTTAGATGCAGAAGAAGGCATAAGAAAAATCCAAGGTTGAGT
>JAFSVX010000006.1 GCA_017444785.1 Clostridia bacterium | reverse complement strand
CGTTGCCCTTACAATTGGGTTAATCTTTGTAAATAAAGGAAGAGAGAATAATCAAACAACACCACCAAGTGTTGTTGAAGAAGAAAGCACCAAGGATATAAAGAACATCCCTGGTGTTTATTATGCTTCCGAACAGGAAGTTGAAGAGAGTGGTGTTGCCCAAGCTTCAATGAGTGAGAAGGGTGGAGCGATTTATGTTGGCAATGGCAGTTCATATGTGATGAACGGCGGAACGTTTAAATCTCAAAGTGCCACATATGGTGGGGCTGTTTATGTTGCGGCTGGTGGAACATTCACACTTAACAGTGGAACGATTTTATGTAATGAGGCTGTTTTTGGTGGAGCCATTTATGTTGAAGCCGGTGGTACTGTTTATCTTAATGGTGGATCAATCACAGGCAATGCAGCAGAAACTGGCGCAGCAATATATAGCGCAGGTGGAACAGTTGTTGAAGGGCAAAATACTTCAACAACAATAAAAAACAACATGTCACAAATTTATGACAGTTATGTTGCATATTATGTAGACAACAAACTTGCAGCGGTGGGGCCATTGGAAGAAACAGAAGGTAAATTTGATGTGGATAATTATGCGCCCCTTGATTATGAGCATTGCTGTGGATATTTCAAAGACGCAGAGTTGATACATGGAATTGAAGCAGGTGAAACAATTCCGGTTCAAACAGTTCAATCGGCAAAAGCTGATAAAACATTTTATAATGTTTATACCAAAACTGCAACACTTGATAAATTGACATTTGATTTACTGGATGGTGGTACATATAACGGATCTGCAGGATGGAATGGATATTATTTTATTGATAACACATATTCAGTTTCAGCTAATGGCAACCCAACGGGCAGTGTTGTTATTCCAAGACATTATAATGGCAAAGATGTAACGGTGATTTGGTGGGGTGCATTTAATGATTGCGCCGGAGTTACAAATATTACAATATCAAACAGTGTGTCAATGATTCATAATATGGCATTTGGCACTGGTCTTACAAGTATTAACATTCCAGACAGTGTGCAAGTTATTGCTACATTTGTTTTTGAAACATGCAACAATCTTACAAGCATTACAATTCCAGAGAGTGTTATAAGTATTGGATCTAGTGCATTTTCCGACCTGTCTGGGCTTACAAGTATCACTTTTTTAGGTGATGTAGAAAATATTAGCAGTTATGCATTTTATAATTGTCCAAATTTGATTACGGCAAGTTTGCCATACAGTGTATGGAGTAATGAGAATTTCCCTAGAAGTCAGATAAAAAATCTTACAATTACCTCTGGTAATATTCCAGACAATGCATTCCAAGGTTGCACAAATTTAGTTAATGTGACAATAGGTTCTGGAGTCACAAGCATTGGAAATAGTGCATTCAAAAATTGCACAGGACTTACAAGCGTGATAATTCCAGACAGTGTGACAAGCATTAGTAGTTATGCATTTTATGCCTGCACTGGTCTTACAGATATCGTACTTCCAGAAAGTATAACACGTATTGAGTCTGCCACCTTTTATTCATGCACAGCACTTACAAGGATAAGAATTCCAAATAGTGTTACAAGAATAAGCTATGCAGCATTTGCAAGATGTACAAATCTTACTGAAATCATCATACCAGAAAGTGTATCACTTATTGAGCAAGATGTATTTAAATATTGTGATAATGTAACCACTGCAAGAGTGCCATACAGTGCATTTAGTGTAGGAGTATTGCCAAAAACAAAACTTGTAAATCTTACAATAAATTCTGGGGATATTCCAGACAATGCATTCAAAGATTGCACATATCTTACAAGTGTTACATTTACAAACGGCGTTGCAGAGGTTGGAGATAATGCTTTTCTTGGATGTTCATCATTAACAAATATTGTGCTTCCACAAAGTATTACTCAACTTGGAGAAAATGCATTCAGAACAACCAGTGACGGAACCGGTCCTTCAATTTCATTACATTACAATGGAACAATATCGGACTATCTTACAAACATCACTTTTAGTGATCATTGGATCTTTGCAAATTGGACACTTTATATCAATAACATTGCAATAACAAATCTTGAAATTCCAAATGATGTTACAGAAATCCCAGATCGTGCATTTTACTATAATGTTGGTATCACATCAATAGTGATGTCAAACAGTATTGCTTCAGTTGGAAATTATTCATTCACACGATGCACCAATCTTGGATCTGTTGCATTTGGCAATAATGTTGCATCTGTTGGTGAAAGTGCGTTCATTTATTGTTCTTCATTAACAAATTTAACAATTCCTGGCAATGTAACAACAATTTCTGATAACGCATTTAGAGATTGTACATCTATTGTAAGTGTTACATTTGGAAATGGTGTTGAAGAGATTAAAACTAATGCATTTCTTGGATGTACATCGTTGTCTAACATTATATTCCCACAAAGTCTTATAAAACTTGGAGAAAATGCACTTCGCTCAACCACCGATGGAACGGGCCCAGCAACAGCTTTATATTACGGTGGTACATTGACAGATTACTTAACACTCATCACTTTTGGCAAACATTGGATTCTTGCAAATTGGACACTTTATATAAATAATACTACAATAAATAATCTTTCAATTCCAAATGGGATAATGGCAATACCTGATTGGGCTTTATACTATAATGCAGGTATAACTTCTGTTTCAATGGCAGACAGTGTAACAAGTATTGGCGAAAGAACATTTGGCAAATGTGCAAATATCCAAAATGTTGCAATAGGTGCAGGAGTGCAGACTATAGGTGATAGGGCTTTTGACAGTTGTAAATCACTTGAGAAGATTTATATACCAAGCACGGTGATAACAATACTAAATGCTGCAGGAACTGCAGATAAAGGTATACTTGGTAAGACTTCAACAACTGCACAGATATATACAGATGTTGCGTCACAGGCAAATATTCCAGCCGGCTGGGATCAATACTTTAATTACTATGATGCAAACACGCAGTTGGCAGTGAACTATAATGTTACAAAGCAACAATTTGATGAATTATAATTTAAAATAACAGCGGTGCACAGAGGCACCCTTCCCGTTTTGGTTCCGCTTTGCTTACAAAACGGACCGAATTAACCGCATAAAGCAATTCTTTTTGATTTAAGCTTTGCAAACAGAACCGCCATGTAACAACGGATACAATGGCGAACCTGTTTGCTTTGCTTAAAAACAAAAATCTCTTGCTTTCTGCTGACCTGGGGTTTCTATCTGATATTCTCAGGGAAAACGTTAAAATATTATTTTAGTAACTAATCGGTGCATAGGGGAAATCCCTTCCCAAATATGATCTCCTATGCACCGTCTTTCCTTTGAAATTTGTGATGACAAAAATATGTCATCACTTTTTTCTTTTTTGCTTGCAATAAAATGCTTAAATAGTATATAATTACTTTGTTAAAGGAGAAAAATATGGCAGCACTTCCAGTTGTGGCTATTGTTGGCAGACCAAATGTTGGAAAATCTACGCTTTTTAATCGCCTTGCGGGGAAGCGTATTTCTATTGTGCAGGACGAGCCGGGAGTGACAAGGGACAGAATCTATGCAAATGCAGAGTGGTGTGGGCACAATTTTACTATCATTGATACTGGTGGGCTTGATCTTTCAAGTGATGACGACATTGCAAAAAATATAGTTAAACAGGCGGATATCGCTATTGCTATGGCAGACGTAATACTTTATGTTGTTGATGTCAAAACTGGGCTTTTACCACAAGACATAGAAGTTGCGGACAGATTAAGAAAATCCAAGAAACCTATTGTTTTGGTTTGTAATAAACTGGATAATTATAAAGAAGAGGAGCTTTATGAGTTCTATGAGCTCAACCTTGGCAAGCCTTTTGGTATTGCCGCCGCACAAGGTCTTGGCGTTGGTGATGCCTTAGATGAGGTGGTAAGTCATTTCGGCGAAAGAAAGGAAACTGATGATCCTGATGCCATAAAAATCGCAATCATTGGTAAGCCAAATGCTGGAAAATCCAGTCTTGTGAACCGCTTGGTTGGTGAAGAGCGTGTGATTGTTTCCTCTGTTGCGGGAACAACTCGAGATGCGATTGACGTGCCTTTCACAAACAACAAGCAAAAATTCGTCCTTATTGATACTGCCGGCATGCGCAGAAAACGTAGCATTGAAGATGAAACTGTGGAAAGATACAGCATTTTCCGCACTATTGACAGCGTTAAACGTGCGGACGTTGTTGTGGTTGTGATTGATGCGTCAGTGGATCTTTCTGAGCAAGATGTGAAGGTTTGCGCCCTTGCTCACAATGAGGAAAAACCTGTTGTCATCTTAATGAACAAGTGGGATTTGATTGAGAAAAATAACAGCACTATGCAAGAGTTTAACAAAAAACTTGAGATTGACCTTGCATTTATGAACTATTTTAAGCCGGTCTATATGTCGGCACTGACTGGCAAGCGTGTGGACAAGCTTATGCCTGCAGTTTTGGAGGTTTTTGAAAATGCAAATAAGAAAATTACCACTGGACAGCTTAATGACATAATTCAAAACGCTTATCTTGTTACGCCTCCATCTTCAAAAAGTGGCAGAAAACTTAAGATATACTATGGAACACAGACAGGAACTTGTCCTCCAACTTTCACTTTGTTTATCAATGACCAGACGCTTGTTTCTGATAACTATTTG
>JAFSVX010000050.1 GCA_017444785.1 Clostridia bacterium | reverse complement strand
TTTTACCATATTAGATAAAATTTCACCTGATGCACTTAAATTGCTTTTTAACATAACCCTTTGTTCTTCTATTTTAGATTTTGAATGTTCCATACCAAGCTCCTATATTTTTTTTAAAATACTTCTATTTTATTTTGTTTAATAAATCTTTTACAAATTCATTTATTTGATCAGTCTCAACAGTGAATTTTTCACCAGTTTTTCTGACATCCACCTCAACTTCGCCGTTATCCAATCCTCTTCCAATTGTGACACGAACTGGAATACCCAAAAGCTCAAAGTCATTGAACTTAACGCCAGCACGCTCGGTTCTGTCATCATAAAGCACAGGGATTTCAGCATCTTCAAGTTCTTCATAAAGTTTATCCGCAAATGCAACTTGGTTTTCTTTTTTGGTATCAACAACGATAAGATCAATTTTAAATGGTGCAACACTCATTGGAAGCACAAGCCCTTTTTCGTCATGGTTTTGATCAATGATTGAAGCAACAGTTCTCTCAAGCCCAATACCATAGCACCCCATTTGCATAACATTACTCTTTCCATCCGCATCAATATACTTAGTATCAAATTTTTCAGTATATCTTGTTCCAAGCGCAAAGATATGTCCAAGCTCATTACCTTTTGCAATATTGAGTTTTCCACCGCATTTTGGGCAAACATCATTATGATCAGCAAAACGAAGATCCGCCCATTCGCACTTAAAGTCAGCATTGTTGACATCTATATAGTGGATATTCTTTTTGTTTCCACCAACAACGAAATTTGTCATATTTTTAATTTCAAAGTCAGCAATAACTCGAACATCATGAATATCTCCAACAGGTCCAACATAGCCCATCACACTGCCAATATTTTTGATTTCCTTTTCAGTCGCAAGCTCAAGTGAAGTGGCTTTCAAAAGTTTGGCAAGCTTAGCTTCATTGACTTCCCTATCCCCGCGGACAAGCACCATAACAATATTGCCGTCAGCATTATAAACCATGCTCTTAACAAAATCCGAAGGTTCCCTTTGAAGCATTTTAACAAGATCGATAACACGTTTTGTGTCAGGAGTTACAATTTCTTTATAAGTGCCTTTGAATTTCATGTTCTCGCTGTAGATATCCTTACACTCAACAGTTTCAAGGTTCGCAGCATAACCACATTCATCACAAAAAGCGATATCAGCCTCACCCTCTGGACCAACGGCCATATACTCATGGCAATAAAGACCACCCATAGCACCACTGTCAGCAAGTACAGGAACAGTTTTAATCCCAAGCTTAGCAAAAAAGTCAGTATAGGCTTTACTCATTCTTGCATAGTACTCTTCAAGGTCAGGAATATCTTTATGAAAAGAATAAGCATCTTTCATAATAAATTCGCGCGCGCGAACGACACCATCTCTTGGTCTGATCTCATCACGATGTTTTTGCTGGATTTGATAGATAGAAAATGGCAAATCGTTATAGCTTTGAACATATGCCCCTGCAACAAGCGTAGCATATTCTTCATTTGTTGGGCTGATTGCATACTCATTTCCACTGCGGTCAGCAAGTTTAAACATTTCCTTACCAAACGCATTCCATCTTCCACTTTTATCAAGTGTCTCTTTTGAAACAAGAATAGGAAATTTCATTTCATTGCAGTCCACACTGTCCATAGCGCGTCTTAAGTGATAGCTCACTTTTCTTAAGATCATATTAAAATAAGGAAGATAATGAAAAAGTCCTGCTGAGACTTTTTTGATCATACCTGCACGCACCATAAAGCTCATGGCTGTGCTGTCGCAGTCTTTTGGTTCTTCTCTTTGTGTTTTAAGTAAAAATTTACTGTATCTCATATTATTCTCCTGTAAGTAAATCAATTATAAAATAAATGGGATAAAATTGCAATATTTTATCTTTTTTTATAAGACTTTTTCTTGCCTTTTTCAATTTTTCAAAATATTTGTTATTGCACTATTTTAAAAGTTGTTGAATTTCAGTATTAAAT
>JAFSVX010000049.1 GCA_017444785.1 Clostridia bacterium | reverse complement strand
TGCATGTTGCGATTTTATGCAGCCACCACTCATTGTGTATGTGCTTCCTGAACCAACATAAATGGCTCCACCTTTTTCTGACATTGGCACTTGGGCAACCCCGCTTTCTTCAACTTCCTGTGCAGTTGCATAATAAACACCAGGGATAGTTTTATCCTTGGTATCTGTTTCTTCAACAACACTTGGTTGTATTGTTTGATTGTATGTTCTTCCTTTATTTACGAAGATTAACCCTATCGTAAGGGCAACGGCAAAGACCGCAAGTATGATACTTATTAAAAGTCTATACCCCCCTCCTCCGAGGGTTGTTTTACGTGTCTTTGACACCTATCTCTCCTTTGTCTACGGCTTGTTTTTATGGCTATTTTACCTTGTTTTACGCCATTTCCCAGACTTTTGGTTTATTTTTATTTCTTGCCAATATTGTATACATTTATTTTGCACATGTCAAACGATTTTTATTGACATTTCAAAAATTTTTATTGTTTATTTTCAGATCCCTCGTCGCTATCACACACTCGTGATAACACCAACACCAAGTGTTACCCTGAGTGGAGCGTCAGCGAAATCGAACGGATCTGTCCTATTTTTTAATATTGATAGATACATTCGACTTCGCAATCTTACGATTGCTTCGCTCAGTATGACACCGACACTTCTTCACATAACGTTATTTCAGGACTAAAAAGTGCACAGATGCAAGGCTCATAAAAAAATCCAGGCAGGCGCATATATAAAATATGTAACTGTCTGGATGTTTTTATAGTAACACAGCAGATGTGTGCTTTTTAGCCCTGAAGAGCTTCGTTGATTTTTTCAATCATCAAATCAACATCAACCCCATGCACCATAGCTGCCTCTTCCAAGGTTTCACCCTGGCTCATTGGACAGCCAAAACAATGGAGGCCAAAACCCATAAGCACAGGAGCAAGATTTTCATCAAGCTCAAGCACTTTCCCAATTGTCATTGTCTTTTTAATTTTAATCTTCTTTCTCATACTATTTGCCTTCTTTATATTTATTCATTGCATCAATAAGCTCTTTAATCTGCTTTTCAACACGCTTTGTCTGGCTTGCAGAAAGTGGCTCTTCATTTTTACGCATAAGTTTTTCTGCCCTCAAGAGTGCCTCTTCAAACTCTTTTTCATTTTTAATAACAAACTCGCCAGAGTTCACCTCTTTTTTAGGTCTGCCACGACCACGCTTTTCAGCCTCTGGCTCAAAGAGTGCGTTGAAATCAGGCTTAAAGTTGTCTGTATATTCTTCGTTTTCCTCTTTTTCAGCAGTCTCTTCTTTTTTAGCCTTCGCCTTTACCGTTTTTGGTTTACTGTTTTGTTCTTCAACTTCTTTTTCTGGCTCAGATACTTGGATATTTTCGGTTTCAACTTCTTGTGCAGCATTATCAAGATTTTGCGCTGAAACAAACTTAATACTCTCAATTTTGTTTGAAAGCCTTGCAATTTGATCTTGGAGACCATTTTGGAGCTCTGCCACTGCATCTTTGTTTGCTTTATCAATGTCGTCAATCTTTTCAAAAATTGCAGATTTGATTTGATTTACACTCTCTTCATTCAAGTTTGCCCCTTCTGAAGCCTCTTGTGGATTTTTATCCATAATCTCTTGCAATTTCTTTTTGATCTCATAAATCTTCTCGCTGAAAAGTTCAAGAGTAACTCCCGATTGCTCTTCTTTTTGAATTGCCTTTGTTACCTTTGAAGATTCTTCTTTTCCTTCCGTAGGCAAACCATATTCATTGATTGCAGATCTGTCAAAATTGTTGATCATCTCGTTAAATTCATCAACTGCAATTTTATATTGATTCTGACGAATAGCCGCATAGATATAAGAGATAACCCTTGCGATAAACAAGAAGCAAAGTGGAAGCACAAATGCCTCTGCAAGCAAATATGCAGTCAAAGCTGTTTCAATATTTGCAACGCATGCAACATTAAAAAGCGCAAGCACAGCGAACACGAATTTGACAAAGGTTTTGATCAAAAGTCTTTCTGTTCCGGCACTTCCGTTTTTCTCAAGGTCAAGAGTATCTGCCCTTTTGATATGTTCAGAAGGCAGGGATTTATGGTTTCTTTCGAAGGCTTTATATCCTCTTAAAAACTCTGATGGCATCTTGGCAATCAATTTTTCAAGTCCTTCTTTACTGTTCCCCGCGATACCATTTCTGCTTATATACTCATTTATTTCCTTCACGCCACGAGCATATCTGTGCGAGAAAGAAAACAGCAGTGAAAACAGTTCCCACAAAAGTAACAGTCCAAGCGCAACAATGGCGATATAGACAAGTCTTTCTTCATTCAAAAGTCCAACAAGAACTTTGAAAGCGGTTATAATGTATTCATGTAACATAGTTTTTTCTCCTTTTATATTTTATATGATATCACACTTGTTTTAAAAAATACTAATGTTTTTTACATATTTTTTTACATTTTAGGTATTTTTTTAATTTCAATAATTTTTCCAGTATTTATGCTTGCAATGAACATTTTATCAATGTCCATCTTATAACTTTTGCTGATAGCGGTTGCATAAAGTCTTACTTGTTTTGCATAGGCTTCCAATTTTTCATCATTGATAAATCCAGTCTTATAGTCAACAATTATAATCTTGCCATTTTTGATTATTGCAAGATCCACAATACCTTGAACCACAACTTTATCACCCGCTTTTGCACTGCTGTCAACATCAGCGCTGTCTATCCACATGAAAAATTCTTTTTCTTTTAAGATTTTATCTGCATCTGTGAGCAAGTTTTGAAATTCATTGTTTTTCAGAAGCTTGCCTATTCCGTCAAAGTTGACAAGCGTAAGCTCTTCAGCGCTAATCACACCATCTTCTTTCAACCCATAAACTTGAGTTTTGATTTCTTCCTCTGACGTTTTACTTAAATCAAGTTTGCTTAAAATCAGATGATTGACTGTTCCACTTTCAACAGACGAACCGCCCTCAGCCTCTTGATAAAGAACCCTGTAGGTCTGATTTTCAATATTCTTTGCAGAAAGCCGAGTTACCGCAGTCTTAACAGGCACATTTATATTTTGTGCAAAATCATATTTTTTATTGAACACATCTTTCATTTGCAAGATTTCTTTTTCTGTGGTGTCAGAAACGATAACTTGATTTACACTTGCATCAGTGTCTGCATCAATGATGTTTTTTGCATCCACAACAGTTGTGTCATATGACAAATTTTCATGTTTTTGAGGGCACAGCACCAAGTCTCCCATAAAGTCCATAAAATTCATAGGCGAAGCCGGTATTTCACTCTTGATATTTTCAAAATTGCCACTGCCGATTATATAAAGATAATCAGTCGCACGCGTCAGCGCAACATAAAGAAGTCTTTGTTGCTCTTCCAGAAGTTTCTTTGTTTCCACAAGCCGCACGGCCTGTTTTGCAAGCGTAGACGTTTTATATCTTTGCTCAAGGTCATAAAAGTCCATGCCGACTCCCAAATCTTTGCAAATCAGTATATCATTTCTCAGGCTTTCAAGATTAAATTTTTTAAATGCCTCAACCAAGATTGTAACTTTAAATTCCAACCCTTTTGACTTATGAATAGTCATAACTTTGACTGAGTTACCACTGCTTGTTGGCTCACTTTTGACACTTGCAAGTGCAAGATCGCCAAGATATTCATAGACCGAAATGTCTGGCAAAGAGTTCATAAATTTGCTTAGTTTTTCCGCCCTTTTTTCGCCATCTTCTTCAAAGTTGATTTTAAGTTTTATATCAAGTTTTAAAACAAGTTCGCTGACAATTTCTCTTACGCTTAAAAATGCACATTTGTTTCGGTATTCATCAAAAATTTCAAAGAATGAGTCAAGTTTTGATTTAGTTGTTTGATCAAGCAAACCGTTGTTTTTGCAGTCAAACACACTTTGGAAAAAGAATTTTTCATCTTTACTTGCTATTTTAATTTTTGCAAGGTCATTCGCGGAAAAATTAAAGATCTTTGAATACATACAATTAAACAGGCTAAGATCAACTTTTGGACAAGCAATAATCTCCAAAAAACTTTTGATACCATACACATATTCATCTTCAAAGCAGTCGCCCTCGATATCCGTGCTTACTGGTATTCCATGTTTTTCAAGTGTTTCCACAATTTTTGAAAGAGTCTTATTTCTTGAGCCCGTCAAAATGGTGATATCAGAAAATCTGATATGCCTTTGTTTGCCGGTTTGCTCATCAATGACCTTTCCATTTTTTATGATATCGGATATGGCTTTTGCAACAAGCACCCCCTCTGCACTGCCGTTTATTTCAACAGATTTTTCCCTCTCATCTTCACGGACACTGTAAAGAGGGATTTCCTCTTTGACTTCTTTTTCAAAACTGCTGGTATCTGCAAACATGATTTGCACGCGTTTTTCTTTGTCAATTTGTTCCTTTCTGCCAGCAACCAAACGCGCCTCTTCTTTATAGTTAACACCACCAAAATTCTCTGTCATAGCAGCATCAAAAATCTCATTTACAAAATCCAATATTCCACTTTTGCTTCGGAAATTAGCATTGAGTTTTTTAAGCACCCCCACAGCATTATTATTCTTAAATGCGTTGTATCTAGTCAGGAAAATCTCAGGATCACAAAGTCTGAAACGATAGATACTTTGTTTGATATCCCCCACCATAAACCTGTTGTTTTGTTTTGAAACGCGCGTCAAAATTTCTTCCTGAACGCCGTTTATGTCCTGATATTCGTCCACAAGGACATAGTCATATTTATTGTGCACTTCTTCCAAAATTATTGGGTTATCCAACACTTTCAATGCATACTGCTCAAGGTCATTGAAATCAAGTCCGCCTTTCTCTTTTTTGAGCTCTTTGAAGATGACTTCAAAGTCTTTCACAAGTCCATAGAGCGCGAAGACAAAAGCTTGTGTTTTTATAAGGTTATCTTTTATATCATCAACCTCGCCGACAAGCGCATACTCTTTTAGTTTTTTAAATCTTGCATTAACACTCTCTTTAAGGGAATTAACAAACTCAAAAACCTCAGCATTTTCTTCTGTCTGCTTTGGAATAGCAGGCATTTTTTCAAGTTGCTCCAATCGTTTTGCATTGTGATAGAAATCATCACTTGAACTTATTTGTTTAATTTTAGTATCAAGCGCCTGCAAGTATTCCACAAATTTAGGCTGACCAAGTTTTAAACATCTTTCAATCGCCTCGTTAACTTCCTTTGCCATGCGATTGCGCTCTGCAATTAAATGCGAGTTTATCACCTTTGCCGCACTGTTAGTTTTAAAGTCTGCATCATAAAGGCTGTTTATCGTGTTTTCAAACCATTTTTCGCTGCCATAAATAGAACATAAAAAGTCATATAAAGTCAAAACAACCTCTTTAAGTCCCATGTCGCTTCTTGATTTTGAGAAGATTTCAATAAGTTCATAAAAATCTTTGTTGCCCTCTTGGGCTTTTTGATTAAAAAGTTTGATTAAAGCCTTTTCTTTCAGTGCCGAAACTTCAACCTCATCAAGCACAACAAAAGAAGGATCAAGTCCGACCTCGTAAAAATACAATTTCAAAAGCCTTGCACAAAAGCTGTGCAGATTTGAAACATCACTTGTAAGCACATCATCAAGTTGCTCAAGTATAAACGCAGAAGGCTCTTGCTTTGAAAGTTCTTTTATAAGCTTGTTTTTCATATCACTTGCACTTGCTTTGGTAAAAGAAATTACTAAAAATCTTGAAATAGGAATTTTCTTATCCAAAATCAGCTTGATAATATGATAGATCATAACAGTTGTCTTTCCACTGCCCGCCGCAGCCGAGACAAGCATATTGTTTGAAGAAAAATCAACAACTTCTTGTTGATCAGAGGTAAATTCTATTTTGTTTGCCACAGTTTGCCTCCTTTATAAAAATCTGCTATGTTATCAATTTCCGGCTCTCTTGCAGTCTTATATTCAAAAGAAAGTATCCCACAAACATTTTTGTAACTACAATACTTGCAAGGGAAAAACTTGGTGGTTTTGTATGGCGTTGGAGTGATATATCCGTCCAAAATTTCTTTTACCGCCAAAGACACCAAGGCCTTTGCATAAGAAGTTATACTTGCGATTTCACCTTCACCCAAAAGCCCTGCGCTTTCTTTAAATACAATTTCCCCACTTGCCTTATTTTTCTGACTTGTGCTGAGGCTCGGAAAAATAAACTGACTTTTCGGATTGTCAAATGAAAGTGAGTTGTCCATTTTTAATATTGCATCCGGCTCTGACAAGATAAATCCCCTCATCTTATACAGATCTTTCACTTTATCTTTACCATCTGCAAACTCGTTGTGTATTGGAAAATATAAAGCCCCCGCCGGTCTTCTTTTGATATCTTCCACAGCATTAAGATAGATAGCAAGTTGCAACTTCACACCATAGTAAATATCTGACGCAGCCGCCTCAATTTTGCCTGTTTTATAGTCAATCAGTCTGTAAAAATCACTTGTCTGATCAATACGGTCAATCTTACCCACAATCTCAACTTTTGGATTGTCATTTATAACAATACCTTTAAGCTTTCCATCTCCACCAAACCACTGTTCTGTTGCGACCGTTTTGAATGTTGAAATATCAATCTCTTGTTTAAGCGCCCTGCAAAGACGAACGACCTCAGATCTGAGCATTTTGATCAGCACCATATTGTCATCTGCACTGTAATTCTCATCAGCAAGCACCTTTTCAAGTGTATTCACTGCAAATTTATCCACATTGACAGAAGCATTTTTAACGGCAAAGTTAACAAATTTTTCTGCCACCGCATGCATGATATCACCGACATCAAGTGCGCGCATTGAAGATCGTTCACGGTCTTTCAATTTCAGACCAAAATCGCAAAAGTGTTTGAATGGACAAGAAAAATAGTTCTCAAGTTCAGAGATACTTGTTCTTCCCTTTTGGAAAAATAATTCTTTAGCCAAACCTAATTTTTCTTGCTCTTTTGGAATATTTATTTCTTCAAAAGCTTTCAAATTCTCAGTTTTTATAACATCTTTAAGTGCCATATAAAGAGTGGAAATTTTATCAAATCCGACTGAATATTTTTTGCCAAGTTTTTTTCTTGTAAATGCTGATGCAAGAAAATTCTCTGCATTTTGAATACTTCCAAGGCTTTCAGCAAAGTCTTTCAGTGAAACATCTTCGTCCTCTTTATAAGGGGTGTCAAAACGATAAATTGGCAATCCTTCGCCTTCACTTTCAAAAAGAGAAGAAATGCTTTGAACAAGACTGCTCATCTTAGCTTCTTCACCGCCAAAGAGTCTGTCTGCAAAGCTTATTGTTAAACTCTCTTTTGGAAGTTGCAAAAGCTCATAAACTGCAAACCTTTCGCGCCTGTTTATTGTTCTTATGGTTGGCTCAATCTTTTTTTCGTTTATGCCTTCCAAACTGACAATCTCGGTGTCTGAGATAAGCCCAAGGTCATGCTCTCTTTTTGGAAAATTACCATCTGTTGCACCCAAAATATAAAGGTCTTTTACATCGTATATGCCATCTGGACTTGTAACAATTTGCACCTGATCAACGCCAAGTGGCAAAAGTGAAATGTCTGCCGCAGACAGACCACTGATCAAAAGAGTATAAAACTGGTCCATTGTCAAAGTCGAGCTTCCCAAAAACTGATCAAGCATATCAAACACCTCGCCCGCCTTTTCATACACTTGTTTGGTTGCCTCTGCATGCCTGAGCTCGCAAAGCTCTTCCTCTTTCTTTTGCAGTTTTTCCAGCCTTGTCAAAATATCAAATTTGTCAAAAAAGTTTCTCAGGTTCTTAACAATCTCACTTGCAGATGCACTCTCTTTAAAGCCATCCAAAAACATCGTAAGAATTTGTATAATTTGCTGTCTTACTTTTTCAGCATTTATGGTCTGCTCGCTTCCATCCTGATATACAAATGGCTTTAAAAATTTATTGTGATTTGTTCCGTATTTTATAACATAATTCTCAAAGTCATCAACCTCATCTTGATTTAAAAACAGCAGCCCACACCTTGCAAATTTAAGCACATCTTCCGCATCAAAATTTTTCTTTACAACACTAAACAGAGTTTTTAAAAGAATGAAAAATTGGTGATTTTCAAATTGGAATGGCTCACTGACAAAATATGGGATTTCAAACCTGTCAAAAGCCTTGCAAACCGCATCAACATAGTCCTCGTTTGCAAGATAGACAAAGCTATCATTATATCTCCTCTCTCCGCTCAAAACTTTTGACTTAATAAGGCTTGCAACCTTTTCGCACTCTGCATTTATATTAAAGCTTCCAAACAACAAAATGCTGTCTTGACTTTTCACAGGCTTCACTGGATATGCATAAAGTTGATTTTTTATTTGCGAAAAATCGCTTGGAATATTTGGATCTTTAAAAACAGGATCATATTTAATACCAACTTCATCGGCAATTGCTCTGAAATGGTTAAAGACCTCGTTATCAGCAATGTGCGAATTGGCTTTATCCGGATGCACAAAACTTGCAGACACTGTAACACTTTTCGCACACTTAACAAAAGTCTTGACAACACCTGCGACATTTGACGTGATGCTGTCAAAATTTAAAACATAGATGTTTGCATTTTTCACGAAATCACTGAGTATTGCTTCTTTTTCAAGCATCTCGAGCTTATCATTTGGATCCACAAGGTTTTCCCCAAGATAGTTTTCGTATGCATCATAGATAAGCGCAATATCTTTCAGTTTAATTTTAAGAGCAGTTGACACCTTTGAAGCGCTGTCCGAAAGCTCAATTGGACTTATACCACTTGATTTAAGTTGCTGGATTGTTTCATAGATGTTTTCTGCAAACCCGACAGTTCCCGCCGTCTTTTTATAGCAGTTCAAATTCCCAGAAAGTTGCATGATAAGATTGCGAACAATCATCACTCCAGCCTCTTTTGAAAGCGGAATAGTTTTCGTAGTTTGGATTTTTCTAAGCAAGCGATTGAAACTGTAAACATAGATATTTGCAAACGCACCACGGGCAGAGTTTTCAAGCAAAAATCTTTCAGTTTTAAGCGTTTTTGTTTCTGGGACTATGACAATAAAGTCATCAAAAACACTCTCTCTTGCCTTTTCAAGCAAAGAAGACAGTGCCATTTTCGCTGCATATTCCCCAGTGGTTGACAAATAAAAATCCATTTTCATAGTCTTATTTTAGCACAATCCATCTCAACTTTTCAACTTTATTTGACAGAATAATAAATTTATCCTCACCACTTCTTACTGATCAAAGCAAAATTGTCATCACCGCTTTCCACTGCTTAAAGCAAAATTGTTATCACTTAGGTCAAAATTTTTAATTTTAAAATTAAAACTTTTGTTTAATTGACAACACTGTTGCATAAATTATATTATAAAAGCAAGAGGTAAATAAATATGGTTGAATGGATGTATATTATTGTTTCAATATTGATTCTTCCGGGAATAATTTTTGGCATAGTGGCTCAGGTCAACGTGACAAACACTTTCAATTCTTTTAAGGACACTGCTTCAAGCTCAGGCAAAACTGCAAGTGAGGTCGCTCGTGAGATGCTTGACCAAGCTGGGCTTCATGATGTCCAAATCCAAAAAATCAGAGGCGAGCTGACGGATAACTATGATCCAAAGAAAAGGATTTTAAGTCTTTCAGAAAGCACCTATTCCAGCACATCAGTTGCAGCAATTGGCGTTGCCGCGCATGAAGTAGGCCACGCAATTCAGCACAAAGAAAAATACGCTCCACTTGTTTTAAGGAATACTTTTGTTCCATTCGTCAACTTTGCAAGCTATATGTTTTGGCCACTCATGATTGCCGGCGTGATTTTAAACATACTCCTTTACACTTCCGCAGGAATGATTGTGATTTGGATTTCTGTTGCACTTTATGGCAGCACAACTCTCTTTTATCTTATCACTGTTCCGGTGGAGTATAACGCATCAAACCGTGCACTTGCAGTGCTTGGGCGTGGCATTCTTGCCCCTGAAGAACTGCCATATGCAAACAAAGTTCTTCGTGCCGCCGGTCAGACATATGTTGCTGCTCTTATAACATCAGCACTATATTTTCTTCAATTTTTCCTCCGCATCCTCATTGTATTTGGCAGACGTGATTAAATAATAAAATTAAGGATATCATTTTTGATATCCTTAATTTTTTCTCTTTTTTATACCCCTTCAACTTGGACTTTTACTTTGCCCACAACACCTTTGTAAAGGCGAAGTGTTATTGTATATGTCCCGACCGTCTTGATAGGAGTTTCAAGCTCAATTTTCTTTTTGTCAATCTCATAGCCCATTTTTGCAAGTTCATCAGAAATTTCCTTCCCGCTGACGCTTCCAAATGTCTTTCCGTTGTCGCCAACTTTCACTCCAAGAGTAACCACAACATCTTTAAGTTTATTTGCAAGGTTTTGTGCAGCCTCGGTTTCCTCTTTGATACGTTTTGCCTCGGCGGCTTTTTCCTGAGCATTGATGTTCAAGTTTCCGGCAGAAGCAGGAACAGCAAGTTTGTTTTTGAAAAGAAAGTTGTTTGCATATCCATCGCTGACGTTTGCGATATCCCCTTTTCTTCCCACATTTTTCACATTATCTGTTAAAATAACTTTCATAGCTTATCTCCTTAGTAATTTTATTATAGCAAGTCGAATGTTTAAAAGTCAAATAAAAAGCCAAGATTATTCACTTGGCTGATCAGAATTTGCATTTTCAATTTGATTTTTTATGCTGACAAAGAGATCTTTTTCACTTGCAGGAAGCATAACGTCATAAAACTCTCCACTTTGCTCATTTTCTTTATAGTTAGGGATCATAGTTGTATTATAGGCATCTGCATTCATTAAATCAATCACAGTTTCAATTTTACAGCATTCACCATGACGCTGTGCCCTTACATCATTATAAGTCCAGCCAAGCAAGTTGGCGAAATGGCAAGTCAAGAATGGATTAAATTTCTTAATATCAATCTTTGAGCTGACCACTGAGTTTTCCCCTGGTCGAGTTATCGCAACATCGCCTTCGCCCTGTGATTCAAACGCTCTTTTAAGCTTAAAGTAATACATCTGCCTCAATTCGTCCAAAATACACCTTATCTGTCTGTTTTGCACAGCTTTATCATTTTTAAATTCAGGGTGATTTTCAAGAAACTCTTTCAGTGAAATATCAACCAAATGAAGCATAGTAAAATAGCAATATTCATGAAGCTCCAACTGTTTTGGGTGCTGCTCACCAATAAAACCAAGTGAAGCATTTTTCATGATATATTGCAGTTCACCAGACTTGATATTATAAAAGACATTTTCTTTTTTATCTGCCATTTATCTTTCCTCTCGGGATTATTTTACCAAACAAACCGCAAAAAGTAAATAGGTAAACTCAAATTTGTATAAACAAGTAAAATGACAAAATTGATTTTAATATTTTAAACTGAAAAGTTATGAATCTATATTTCAAACTTATAAAATCATATTATAAAGACACTGCTTCATAAAAAATCAAAGAAAACCAAGCAATAAAAATTATTCAAAATAAGATTGAAAATTGTATATAAACCATGCATACAGGTAAAAATTTATTGAAAGGAGAAAAATATGTTTGATTTAAAATGTAAAAGGCAGGATTGCAAGTTTAATCATAACTGCGACTGCACTGCAAAAAATGTTAAAGTAGGCAAAGACACCGATTGTGAAACCTATGTTCCAACCAAAAGCAATGCAAAGGAAGAGGATAAAATCTTGCAACCTGCCATGCGAAAAAATATCTGTGTTGCCTGCGATGCAAACTGCCTGTTCAACAAAAAGCACATTTGCAAAGCCAACAGCATTTCCGTTATGACCAACGATGGCTCCCCCGAATGCTGCACCTTCATGCCAGAGTAAGTTTCACAACATTAAGTCATCAAAAAAGGTTGGAACACTCCAACCTTTTTATTTTATAACGCTTCAAAATCTTCACGTGAATAACTCCATGTGGTGGTGAATGTTGCACTGCTGGTCCCATAATTCCAATAACTTCCCCAGCCACTTGGCTTGCTTGCCGCTTCACAATATATCTTCAAACTTGTTGAACAGCCATAGAATGGTGCTGCTGAATAACTTCCCGCTGTGATTGTTGTTACACTGCTTGGAATATATACCTTTGTAAGCCCCGTGCAATACTGGAATGCATAGCTTCCTATGCTTGTAAGTGTGCTTGGAAATTCAAGACTTGTAAGACCCGTGCAATATCTAAATGCATAGTTTCCAATCGACTTCAGTCCACTTCCAAAGTTAACACTTGTAAGTTTTGGTGCATCTGCTGCACCTGGTCCATAGAATAAGTATGCTGGTATTGTGGTTACATTATTTCCTATGGTAAGCGTTATCCCTGTGCCATTCTGTCCTGCTTGGTAAAAGATATCACTGCTTGATGTG
>JAFSVX010000048.1 GCA_017444785.1 Clostridia bacterium | reverse complement strand
TCTTAATAGTCAACTTTAAAAACCTGATTGTAAAAATTCTTTGTCCACAAATGCAGGCTCAACAAGTTCAAACAGAGGGGGGCGGTGTGGCCTCTGTGGATAAAGATGTTTGTTCAAGAATAGTTTTTCTTGCAAAGGACCTGAAAGACTATATTGGTGGGCTGAAAAAAGTAAAAAAATCCACACTTACCAAAGGCGAATTGACAGAAATTATAAATTCACTTATAAATGCAGTTAAAAATGGGGACTATAAATATATTAAACCATTACTTCTTTCTATTAAGGCTGCTGAAGGTAAGGATAAAGAGATCTTGCATCGTCTGAGCGGTCTGCAAGAAATTGTGAATAACACATTCATTGATGCATAAGGTGGAGGGAAAAATGACAGACGAAGAACGTATGGCTGACATTGAAAAGCATATGGAACGATTGCAAAAGGCTTATGTCGAGGACTTCATAAAAGTAACAGAGCAGAAAGGCTATGATGAATATTCAGACAAATGGGACAAAAAACTCCATGCAGTCGCAAGAAAATATGCCAAATATATGGTGCCACTTAAAGAAGAGTATAATGATTTATGCGATAAGCTGGACAAACAAGCGGAAGAGGAAAGAAAGAAAAAATATGTTGATCCAAGTTAAATAAAAACACCCAATCGGGTGTTTTTATTATGCTGTTTTTACTATTATTTTTTGTTTTCTTTTACTTTTGTTTTAGTATTTTTCATTTTTTGTTTTTTTTCTTTTGTTTTTTTGCTGTTATGAATTTTTCACTTTTTGTTTCATTTTTATTTACTTTTTTGTTATGTTGTTTTTCATTTTTTTGCTTATTTTTGTTTATATTTACTGTATCTTGTTATTATAATAGAGCTATTGCGATTCCGCAGAAGATAAGAAGTGATATGGCATCAACAATAGTGGTGATAAATGGGCTGGCAACAACTGCAGGATCAAGTTTGCATTTTTTTGCAAGCAGTGGCAAACATGCGCCTACCATTTTTGCTATGCAGATTGTTGCAAACAGTGCGAGTGCGACAACAAGGGAAATTTGCCATGTATAGTTATAGCCGAATATCAAATGGTCTATCAATTGTAATTTTGCAAAGCAGGCAATGGACAGAGCGGCTGCAAGCAAGATCGCAACACGAATTTCCTTCCATAAAACTTTTAATATGTCCTTAAAATTGATTTCATCAAGAGCAAGTGCACGAATGATGGTAACTGATGCTTGGCTGCCGGCATTACCACCAGAGTCCATAAGCATAGGCACGCACGCAAATAGAAGGGGACTTAAACAGTTCAGTGTTCCTTCAAACGTGTTGATTATTATACCTGTGAAAGTCGCAGAGATCAATAAAACCATAAGCCATGGCAGGCGAGAACGGAATATTGTAAAGGTGTTTGTTGCAAGATATGGCTTGCTTGTTGGAACGATAGCGGCGATTTTGCTGATATCCTCACTTGCTTCTTCAGTGATGACATCGATGGCGTCATCGACTGTCACAATACCAACAATTCTGTTTTCTGAATCCACAATAGGTATTGACAAAAGGTCGTATTTAGACAGCAGGTTTGCTACCTCTTCTTTGTCGGTGTGGGTGTGTGCAAAGATGATATTGTCCTCCATGAAATCGCCGATTTTATCAGTTGGTTCATGCAAAATTATATCCTTTGCAGATACTATACCAAGCAAAACTTTTTGGTTGTCAGTCACATAGCAAGTATATATTGTTTCTTTATCAAGTGCTTGGCGGCGCATCTTTGCAAGTGCGTCTTCCACTGTCATTGTCGGTCTGAGAGTTATACATTCTGGTGTTAAAATTGCGCCCGCGCTGTCCTTAGGATAGCCAAGAATTTTATTAAGACCATCACGCGTCTCTTTGTTTGCAACTTTCAAAATCCTGCGAACAACATTTGTAGGCATCTCTTCAATAATATCCGCAGTATCATCAACGAAAAGGTCATTGATGATGTTTGAAAGCTCTTTATCTGTGAAAGCGGAAAGAACAGTTTTTTGCGTGTCATTGTCAAGCTCTACAAAAACTTCACTTGCAAGGTCTTTTGGAAGCAGCCTGAAGATGAGAACTATTTTTTCATCATCAACATCATTGAGTATTTCAGCAATATCGACAGGCTCAAGCTCAGAAAGTATTGGTTTCAAAGTGGTGAACTTTTTATTTTCAATATTGTCAATGATTTCCAAAAGCTTTTCTTGTCTTGCATCAGACTTTGCCTGAATGATAATGCTGCCGAATACCTCTTTATCAAGCTTATTTTCAATGTCATCAATATCCAAAATCTCTTCAGAAATTGCCTTGAAATCAACAGGACTGATGTTCTCTACAAGAAATTTTTGAAGAGGGGCAGGGAAAAGCAGAAATAGTATAGCGGTTGTGTCTGTCGGCAATTTGGGAAGAATGTGCGTAAGAGTATTTTTATCTAATACTTTTAATTCGCTGAAAAGTTCTTTCACACTGAGTTTTTTTGCATAGTTTGTAAGTTGTTCAAAATCTTCTTCATTGAAAAAATCAATAAGTTTTTTATCCATAGTAATCCTCCCAAATAAAAAATCCAACCATTTCGGTTGGTAAATCTCATCAAACATTTTACCCGTTCAAGCTTCAACACCGCAGGGCGGTGAAATTGCATTAAATTTTCCCTTGTTTTGTTTCGAGAAAACTTGTTCAAACCAACCCTCAAAAAGTCTCCTTAATAAGGCGGCAGCAACCCATATCCCTGTGGTAGCCTTACCTACCGAAATAATCTAAAGTTATTATATGTTTTAAAAATATATTTGTCAACGATTTTTGTTAAAAATTTTACTTTCTGCTGCCCTGGTCTTATCGCAATGATTGTTATTTACATACGTCTCGTAATGTTGCCCTTGTCGATTCTCTTGGAACAGTAAAAAATACCAACCCATAATGGATTGGTATTTTTTATGGTACCACCACGGAGAGCGTCGAAATGCGTGCTTAAATTTGCTTGTTTTGCGATTGCAAAAACTGCGCTTTGGTTGACGCACGATTTCTCCTTTCCCCGAAAAATCACTTTGTAATTTTTCGGGGTGCCCCAAAATATTCGATTCTTACGTGACGGAAACAAAAAAACACCAAAATTGGTGTTTCTTTTGTTTGGTACCACCACGGAGAATCGAACGGGGAATAGTTCCGCCTCTCTGCCGAACCGGCGGAAGAAATAACCGCATAAAGCAATTCTTTTTGTTTTATGCTTTGAAAACAGAACGCTGGCAGGATCACCTTGCCAGAACCTGTTTCCTTTGCCTAAATTCAAAAATATTTTGCTTTCTGCTGCTCTGGTTTCTTTGCATGCCGTGATGTTTACATACGTCTCAAAATGTTGCCCTTATCGATTCTCTTGGAACAGTAAAAAATACCAACCCATAATGGATTGGTATTTTTATGGTACCACCACGGAGAGCGTCGAAATGCGTGCTTAACTTTGCTTGTTTTGCGATTGCAAAAACTGCGCTTTGGTTGACGCACGATTTCTCCTTTCCCCGAAAAATCACCTTGTAATTTTTCGGGGTACCCCAAAATATTCGATTCTTACGTGACGGAAACAAAAAAAACACCGAAATTGGTGTTTTTCTTGTTTGGTACCACCACGGAGAATCGAACTCCGGTCCCCAGCGTGAGAGGCTGGTGTCCTAACCGCTAGACTATGATGGCATACGGTTTTGTTTGGTTTTGGTCAAGTTTTCTTTTGCTGACTCATCCCACACGCAATGGATTATATCATATAAAAAATTTTTTAGCAATAGTTTTTCACTATTTTTTACAATCAATTTGGATTTAATTTTTATTATGTTATAATGAATTTATGAAGTCGGTATTTGAAAGTCTGCATATGCAGAGAAAAAAGTTTATAAATTTGAACAATAGAAAGAATTTTGCAACTTTAAATGGTTTAAATAAAGTGCTAATTTCTGCACCACATGGGGTTTCACAAGTTAGGCTTGGTAAACACAAGGTTGCAGAAATAGGAAGTATTGCATTGGCATTGTGGCTTGCAAACGAAACGACAAGTAATTTTATTGCAAAAACAAAAAATTGTTTTGATGATGCAAATTTTGACGAGAAAAGTGATTATAAAGACGCTTGTTTTGATATTATAAAGAAGAAAAATGTTAAATATGTATTAGATTTTCACGGGCTTGCATCAAACAGGGGAATAGATATTAATATTGGAACTCATTTAGGTAAAAATACAGAAAATGATGAGAAAATACTTTTACAATTAAAAAAAGAACTTGAAAAACACTTTGTTGTTTCGATAGATGATCCTTTTATGGCTGGAGCAATGACAGTTTCCAGCAGTTGTAAAAATAAATTTCCAGAAATCTGGGCCGTTCAAATTGAAATAAATTGTGCGATTACAAATAAAAAAGAAAATGAAGATAAGTTAAAGATATTGTTAAATATTTTAAAAGTTTTTATTAAATCGCTAAAATAAAAGGAGATTGATATGAAGATACTTGTTCCTGGGGATAAAATTGTTAAGGAAGATAATACAATCTATTTGGCGGGCACAACTCCGCTTGATCACAAAAATGATTGGCGTGAAAAAGTTATTAAAATGTTAAAAAATGCAAATTTTGATGGATATATTTACAATCCAGACTATTCTTTGCTTAAAAATAAACTTTCCTATGAAGATCAAATTATGTGGGAAGTGGAAGCAATGAAATCAAGCGAAGTCGTCGCATTTTGGATTGAAAGAGATTTGCCGAAAAGACCGGGGCTTACAACCAATGTTGAGTTTGGATATCATTTGCCAAGAAGTAATGTTGTCTATGGCCGGCCAGACAAAAGTGAAAAGTGTTTTTACCTTGATCACATATATTTGCTCGAGAGAAATAAAAAACCTTCAAACAACCTTGAAGATTTTGTGAAAGAAATTTTAAATGAAGTGAATTTGAATAACTAGTTTTGTATAATTGTTTTTTTATTTTTTGATTTATTGTTTTGTTAAAAAATTTAAGAAAGTATTGATAAATAAAATTTATTGAATTCTTTTATCTTCTTGCCTTGAGTGTCGAATTTTGATATAATTTGATACATGAGTGAGAGAAAAATCTTTAACTTCCGTCCGCTTGTGTCTATCGCCTTGTTTTTAATTGGTGGTATTGTCTGCATAGGCGGATTTTTTAGTGCAAATATTTTAAGAATTGTGCTTTCTTGCCTCATCTGTGCGCTGTTTGTGGGAACCGTTTTGTTGAAGCTTATTTTTGCAAAAGAGCATAAACTTTTCAAAGTGTTTGCGGTTGCAATAAGTTTTATGCTTGGAATTGGGCTAAGTCTGATTTCAATTCTTTCTTACAATAATTCAGGTGTTCAAAGTGGTACTTACTATTTTGAAGGGAAAGTTGAAAGCGAAGTATATGTAAACGACAATGACAACTTTGTCATAACACTGTCTGATGTGAAACTTACAAATGTCAATAATAATGAAAAGATTTCGCAAAAGCGTGTTCGTCTTTATCTTTCGGTTATGGACGGTCGCAGTGAAAAGTATGAAATTGGGGAAGTGGTCAATGGCGTAACCTATTTTTTCAAGACCTCGCTTTATCAAGATGGCAACCCAAGTTTCTATCTTTATAACAAGGGAATAACTCTTATTGGCAAAGGTAATGAGGAGCTGGCATCAAGCACTGGGAAAATTGAAAGAAATATATTCCAAAAATTTAAAGCAAGATCAAAAGAGGTGCTTGACACTCACCTTTCTGAAAATTATAGTGAACTTGGCTATACCATGATGTTTGGGGATAAATCTGGGCTTGGTGAGGATATGATCAAGACCTATCAGGCGGGCGGCACTGCGCATTTGCTTGCTGTCAGTGGCCTGCATGTCGGATTTGTTGTTGCATTGCTTGGTCTGTTTCTTAAACTGTTTAAAGCAAACGACAAAGTGAAATTTTTTGTGATAAGCATAATAGTTTTGTTTTATGCTTTTGCGTGCGGTTTTACAATCTCTGTGACGCGTGCGCTTATTATGACGGTGGTGCTGCTATGTTTTAAGATGATACTGAAAGAAAATGATGCATTGTCAAGTCTCAGTTTTGCGGCAATTATTATCTTGATATTTAAGCCTTTTGAGATCTATGATATAGGCTTTCAGCTGAGTTTCTCGGCAGTCTTGGGAATAATACTTCTTGCAAAGCCGATTGAGCGTGGGCTTTCAAAAGTCTTTCACAAAAAGTTTTCGTCTGCACTTGCCGTAACACTTGCGGTATTTATTGGAACACTGGTAGTTATGTTAAAATTTGATAGGCTTTCATTGTTTTCAATTGTTGCGAACATTTTTGCGATACCTATTGCAAGCTTTGCATTTATGTTTATGTTTGTCTTTGTGCTGCTTGGCATGCTGACGCCTGCACTTGGTGCATTCACGTATATTTTCCAGCTCTTGATGAGTATTGTTACCGCAATAAGCAGAGTATTTGGAGCTGCACTTTTGTCTGGTGCAAATAAAATTTTTATCCTGTTGTTCAGTTTTACTTTGGTGTCAACAATAATCTTGGCGTCAGACTATGTTTTTGCGAACATAAAATTTAAAAAAGTCGTCAATATTGCTGGCAGTGTGATCAGTGTGCTTTTACTTGGGCTTGCTTTTATTTAATTTATTTTAAAAACTTTACTTTAAAATGGCAATATGTTAAAATATCTGAGGCAAGGAGAAAAAGATTGAAATTTGTTGAACTTAAAAATTCAATAGCAAAAAAAATAATGCCCGCGTATCTTATAACTGGAAATGACAGGTATTTATGCTTTGCTGCTCTTGATATGATTAAAAAAGCTGTCAATCGTTCCATGCCTGATCTTAATGAAGATATACTTGGTGAAAATGCAACTGCTTCGGATATTGCGCAAAGTGCAAGTGTCTTCCCATTTGTGGATCAAGTCCGACTTGTGCTGGTCAATGGATTTTCTGGTAAAAATAAAACGAAAGGAAAAGATGACTTACTTTTAACCTATTTGAAAAGTCCTTCCGAGCAAAGCGTAATTGTTTTCTTTTGCATGGACGGATCAGAGGCTCTGAAGCCATATTTAAGCCTTATAACGCAAGTGGATTGTGATAAACTTGATCCTGAAAGTATCTGTGTTTTGATAAAGGAAAAATTGGCAAAAGATAACGCAAGTATTGAGCAAGCTGCCATGAATAATCTTATCATGTTTTGCAATAATGATATGACGAGGATTATGGGAGAGCTTGAAAAACTTATTTCCTTTGCAGATGGCAAGCAGATAATAACTGACATGGTGAAAGAGTTTGTGGTTCAAGATAAATAATATCAAGTGTTTGAGCTTGCTGAGTTTATCGCAAAAGGGGACAGACAAAAGGCTCTTGATTTGGTCTATACTCTGTCAGTTTCGGGCAAAGGTGGGTTTTCACTGCTTGGCCCGCTTTACAACAACTATCGCAGAGCACTTTATGTTGCGATAAATAAAGACAAAACTGACTCAGAAATTGCTTCGCTTTTGGGCGTGAAAGAGTATGCAGTCAAGATGGTGAAAAATCAAGCGAGAGTCTTTTCGCCAAAGAAACTTAAAGATATTGTAGACATGCTCTATAACTTTGACAGGGACATAAAACAGGGAAGAATTAAAGAAGAAATTGCGATAAAAACAGCAGTTTTAAATATACTAAAGATAAGAGGATAAAATGAATAACGCAGTAAAACAGCTTACAATAAACTATGGACATACGGACAGAAAAGAAGAGGTGCTTAAAAGATTGCTTCCAATTTTGCTTTTGCTCTCTTTTGTTTGGCTGAATCTTTATACGGGAATCTCGGGTATCAGTCTGATATCAGTAAGTTCTCTTGATGTTTCAGAAACTTGGGTTTATGTGGCTTTATCACTGCTGTTTTCTGGTGGAATAAGCTATCTGGTGTTTGAACTGTTGTTTTTTGTCTATCGTTTTTTACTTGGATTTTCTATTTATTCGTTCATGATACCAAAACAGGTCTTTCAAAACCGATTCAGACTGTGGTTTATTTTAAGAAATGTTCTTCTTGGTGTGCTTTATAATTTATGCTTCTTTTTCCCATACATTGCGATTTATATTTCTGTGTTTGATATGATTTTGACAATGCTTGTTGTCATTTGTTTGTATTTCAATCTTACAGAAAAATATGTCAATAAACTTGTAGCACATTTGCTCTTCAGATCGCTTGCAATTTGGATTGTGATTTATGAGGCTATCAGTGTGGTGTCTATGGTTGTGGGGGTGCTTAGATGAAAAAGTTAAGAAAAGTATTATTCAGTTTTATTATGGCTTTATCCCTTGCATTTACATGCCTTTTATTTATTGGACATAATGCGGTTACATATGCAGAAAGTGGGAATTCTGCCACGGCTTTGAAAATTCAAAGCTATCTTATGGATTTTGTTCAAACCTCGTTGCCAGATAACCAAAAGACAAGAGCAGGAAGAATCCCTGGATCTGAGGCGGAGTATAATTCTGCAATGTATATTAAGTCCAAGATGAGTGAGTTTGATAACTTTTATGCCGTAACCGATGCTTCAACTGTGGATGGTGTCCAGCAGTTTGAATTCATCAGTGAGGTGAATGGAAATAAAAAGATATCACAAAACATCATTTACATTCGTCCTTCAGCAATTGAAACTGATAAAAAGGTGGTAATTTGTGCGCACTATGACAGCACATGCGTCATCACTGATCAACAAAATGGCTCTGTGGTTTATCTTGAAAGTGATGGTCTTAATGACAATGCTGGATCTGTTGCAACGCTTTTAAGCATTGCAAACAGTATCAATCAACTGGCTATTGATCCGGGTTTTGATATTGAAATAGTCTTTTTCGGGGCAAGCACAAACTCTCATGCAGGAAGCAGTTTCTATCTGAGGGGACTTAATGATGATGATATCAGCAACATCTTGCTTGTCATCAATCTTGACAAGATTTCGGTTGGAGCACATAACTATTTCTATGTGAATGAGTTTGATACTCCACAAGAAAGCTATTTTGTAAAATTATTTACAGAAAAAACCGATATTAAACAATTAAACACCGTAAATGCAAATAATCAAAGCTATCCAAATGATGAACTTTTAGGTCTTGGCTATAGGCATGTTGGCATGCAAAGTGATAATGCTATTTTTATGTCAAGAAAGATAAACACACTTAATTTCTTCAGCGGGGATTATGAAAGCTTCAGACTGTCTGAAACTGAGTTTGCAAACATTTCAAATATCACTTACACAAGCAACGATAATTATTTTTATGTGATGTCAAACTATGAAAATGTGTTGTCAAATTTGGAAAACTACCATGACGCAATCATGACACTGCTTGCTGAAAATGATTTTGTGAAAGAGATGCAAAAAAACAATAATCTTGATACAAACTATGGCTTTTGGACAAATAAAAAACTTGCTGTGTTTATAACAAGCATTATATTTATTGTCTTTGTGTTTGTTATGTATGTGATCTATATGGTGCTCAGAAACAACAGCAGAAAGGCGGTGTCTGAAGATGGACTTGAACAACTTATTATCCGTATTGCAAAAAATGTCGGCGAAGATGATATCAATGATTTAAACGATTTGTTTGAGCAAAATTCTCTTGTACCAGAAAAATCTGATAACAATGACAAAAATGCTGAGGAAAATGAGGCTGAAGATAAAAAGGATACGGAAAAATCTGATAAAGAGGAAAAGAAATAATAAAAAACAGCAAAATATATCAATGAATATCACCACCTTAAAAAAGTGCGCCAATAAAGTCAGACAATTTTAAATGGGTTCACTTTCTGTAAGGCGGTGTTTTTTATCAAAAAAAATAAAAAAATCATATCATGAACTGTGGATGATAAATATATTCTTTTTTATGACAGTGGAGTGGGAGGTCTGAGCACTCTTTCACAAACGCTTGATGAGGTCTTTGGACAAAAGTTTATCTTCTTTGCAGATGATAAAAATTGTCCATATGGCAACAAAAGTAAAGATGAAATATATAGGTTGGTAAAAGGCAATATTTTGCACATTCTTGACATGTTTGATATAAAAATTATCGTGCTTGCATGCAATACTGCAACAGCATGTGCAGTGGATAAATTACGGCGTGAAATCAATGTGCCAATAGTTGGAATAGAACCTGCAATAGTGCCTGCAATGAAGAAAAGTCGATCTTCGCACATTCTTGTTTTGGCGACATGTGTTACGCTTTCGCAGGAAAAGTATTTTAAGCTTTCTAAGTCTTTGTCGGGGAAGATTGAAAGCGTTAAGATGCCAAATTTGGCTGTAAAAATTGAAAATCATTTTATTAAGGACAAAAGGTTAAATATTAAGCATGAAATTTCACAAATTTGGCAGATATTAAAAGACTGCCCAGATATTGACAGTATTGTTCTTGGTTGCACGCATTATTCATTCATAAAAGAAAAATTAAGTGCTTTCAATATTCAAATTGTTGATGGCAATATTGGGGTTGCAAAGCGTGTTAAAAGTTTGCTGAATCTGTCTGGCGAAAATGTTTTGGAAAATAAAACTCAAAACAAGGTGAAAATATTGTTGTCATCTGAAGATGTTTATACGTTAAAAAGGTATACAAGACTGCTTTTGCGGATCTCAAAGAATGTCATTATTGAATAAATTTAGATATTTTATTTAAAAAAATCGTAAAATTTTAAATTTTACTTGCAAATTGAATATATGTGTGCTAGAATAACTCTCGTATTAAAAAAGATAAGGAGTTTTAAGTATGCCTAACATTAAATCAGCAAAGAAAAGAGTGGATGTCGCTGCAAAAAATAAACAAATCAACAAAGCTTATAAGTCAGAGCTTGCAACTGGTTTGAAAAAGTTTAACGCATTTATTGGCGCAGCCGATGTTAAAGGTGCTGAAGGATTTTTGCCAGAAATTGTTAAGCTTCTTGATAAGAGTGTTACAAGAGGAATTATTCATAAAAACAAAGCTGACAGAAAAAAAGCTGAACTTGGAACAAAACTTGTAAAACTTCAAGCTGCTCCTGCAAAAAAAGAAGAAGTGAAGAAAGAAGAAGTTAAAGTTGTTGCCGAGGAAGAAGTTAAAGCACCTGCAAAAAAACGTGCTACAAAAAAGACAGCTGAAGCTGAAGAACCAAAAAAGACAACAAGAAAAACAGCAAAAAAAGACGCTGAATAATTAAATCCGCATTTCGCGGATTTTTTATTTGTAATAAGCTTTAATTTTAGGAAATTTGATACTCCTTTAACAAAAAGATGTGTGTTAAATTGTGATTATATAACTTTATAAATAATCTTTGTTTTGGAATTGAGATATATTGGTTAATAAAAAAGATGTAACAGCTGTTACATCTTTTATCTTTTTTATGATTTTTTCATTTTATCTTACTTTCAGTTTTGATCGTGACATAATTATATAAACAACCAAAACAACCAAAATTAGCGCACTTATTACAATTAAAAGTATTGACGCAACATTAAGCTTGACAGTTATTGTGAAACTTAATGTTTTTGAAACGCCCATTTGATCAGTTATTTTGAAGAAATATGTGCCTTTTTCGGTGAGGGTAGGGAGAGTATCTCCGTTTTCGAAAATCTCTTGACCAAGGTCAAGTTGTTTACCATTGTGCGTTGCATAAACGGTGATGTTTCCAACTCCTTTAACAGTAAGATTCACAGCACTTGCAGTCCTTGAGTTGTTTGAAATTCCTTCAATACCAGAAGCATTTTTTGCAACAGAAACCTCAAATGTGTTATTTGTCTTAGTTGTCAATGTTATGCCGTTTGTGGTATATGTGCTTGGAATTGCGATAATTTCTGTCTTTTTTTCAATATCATTTTCAGGTTGAGTTGAACTTGGCTGAATTGTTTTGTCGCCAATTTTAATCAAACCTTTAACTGTCTGCAATATTTGGAAACTGTATGAAGCATAGACACCGCCATTTCTTTTAATCAGGGAAATGGTGTAAGAGCCATCATCAGTGAAAAGAGAGCAATTTTCAATCTGATCAAGCGAGTATGTTTCGCGATCAGTAATGTTTCCACCACTTGTTGGTTGATATGTGCGAGCAACCTGTATTGAAGAAATGGAAGAAGCAATGTCAGAAATGTTGACATATTCCACATTTATATTTGTATTGGTATATTCGCCGTTCATGACAATTGCATTATTTTCAGCATTTGTTACTTTGAAATAGAATGGTTTTGTTGGATTAACTATGGTAAAACGGCAGGTTTGCAGGTTTGATGTGTTATAATCGGCCGCGGTTTTGTCATAGATTTTAACTTCATATATACCTGAAACTGTAAATGCTAAATCTTGTAGTGTAATTGTTTTATTATCGCTCGTTGAATTGACATTCTCAGTAATTATATCACCGTCATTTGTTTTATATCTTGAGATGACATAGTGTTCCCCTAAATAGTTGAAATCAACATATATTGGATTATCTTCGGTTCCATAAGGGAATTTAAGGGTGAGGGAAGAATATGTTTCATCATTTTCAGGCAAGATGACAGAACGGTTATTATAATTTTTGTCTGTATATGTCCATTCAATTTTTTGATCTGCTGCTGCATTTGAAGCATAAAAATTATTGAATTGAGTTTTTGTTTGGATGATTCTTATTGTGGCATTAACTGTCGATGTCAATCCTTCGCCAGCGGAAACAACTGCTTGAAGCTTTATTGTATATGTTCTGTCAGTTTGCTCTGCTGGAATATCATTGACGCTCAGAACATAATAAGTTGTTATATTATTTCCGCGTGGAAAATGATAAAGAGTTTTCATATTATCTGAATTTTTTTCTGTATAGGTCGTTTCTTCATCTTTTCTGATTTGAATATTAAATTCTGTTGTTTTTAAGTGTTTTATAGAAATATTTTTGTTTTTATAAATCACATAAACAGTTTCTGCAGTGAGTTCATCTGACATTGTTGTAAAATCATTTGCAACAAAACGATGTCCATCTTGTGAAATGTCAAAAGCCTCTTCAAGCAATTTATGGAAATTTGAGTCAGTGTCTTCAGCAAGCGCTATGCCTTTTGAGTTGAGTGAGAAAAGTGTGCAACAAAAACATGCCGAAATCAGCATTACCACAAGAGCAAATAAAGTTTTTAAACAGATTTTATTTTTTATCTTTTCCATGATGAATATATTTTAACATAATAATATTATTTAAAGCAAACGAATTAAAGCCTTTTAACAAAAATATTTAAAAATATTTAAACATTTTCCTATATATAGTTTTATTTTTGTGCAAGATAAATATTCAAATCATCGAAATGGCGACAAGTTACAATGATTTATATAAGTTAAAACATTGATAATTTGCAATAAAAAATCCATAATTTCAACCGGCTGGATAGGGGAGTAAATTATGGATTAAATTTAATTATTTTTTATTATTGACTATTTATTCGTCATAGTCGCTT
>JAFSVX010000047.1 GCA_017444785.1 Clostridia bacterium | reverse complement strand
TCTGTCTGTTAAAATTATCTCGAACATACTTCTTCCTTGTCAAGCATTTTTGTCATATTTTCCGACATTTTTTACACATTCTTATTCTATATTTTTATTCTGCACATGTCAAACGATTTTTATCACTTTTTTCATTTTAAACTTAAATATTTTTCTAAATTGAATTTGTTCCAGCACTTTTGATCCTCTGGTGGATAGGTGCGGAATACCATAAGCTCTTTGGTTGTTGGGTGATAGAATTTCAGCTCCACCGCAAATAAATTAAGGTTGGCTTTTGGCATATCTTCCCCGCCGTATTTTTGATCGCCATATATCGGATTTCCCATTGTCGCCATTTGAACACGAATTTGATGTCCACGCCCGGTTTGCAGTTTTACTTTAAGCAAGCTTACGCCGTCAACTTCTGCAAGGCAGGTATAGTCAAGCTCTGCCTTTTTTGCGTCAGTCGTGCTCATTGGGACGACAGAAACTTTGTTATTTTTCTCATCTTTCAAAAGATAGTTGATAAGTTTTGCCTGTTTAAGTTTCAGAGGATTGCAGACTACTGCAAAATATGTTTTTTCTGCAGTGTGGTCGCGGAATTGCTCTGAAAGTCTGTCCGCCGCCTTACTTGTCTTTGCAAACACCATAACCCCACCGGTTGGTCTGTCAAGGCGATGCACAAGTCCCACATAAACGTTGCCTGGCTTATTGTATTTTTCCTTGATATACTCTTTCACCATTGTAAGCATATCCTTATCCCCAGACTCGTCCGGCATTGAAGGCACGTTTGCAGGTTTTAAAACTACAATAACATGATTATCTTCGTATAAAATGTCCATAGTTTCTCCTATAAAGTTGATTTGTTTTCAGTTTAGATCACTGTGAATTTGTCATCCCGAGCTAGACTCACAGCCGAGATGTGTAAACCTATACTATTTATCAAACTTCATTATAGCACTTGTTCCACAAGGAAGCAATATGTTTTTCTCATCTGTTGGAAGGCAAAGCTCATATGCACTACATTTTCCACTATACCCTTTCAGTGCAAGACTGAGAATATTTTGAAGCACTGTTGCACCAAGCCCTGTGGTATAGCTATTTATAAGCACAAACAGAGGTTTATCTGAAAGCACTTTTGATGCAAGACACACAAAGTCATAAAGGTTATCCTCAAGCTTCCACACTTCTCCATTTGCACCCCTGCCATAGCTTGGTGGGTCCATGATGATGGCATCATATTTGTGACCGCGCCTAATCTCACGCTCGATAAACTTTCTGCAATCGTCCACGATATAGCGCACAGGTGCGGTTTCAAGTCCGGAAAGTTTGATGTTCTCTTTGCAACGTTCCACCATGTTTTTTGCAGCGTCAACATGGCAAACTGATGCCCCCGCACTTGCACAAGCCACCGTTGCCCCGCCGGTATAGGCAAACAAATTAAGCACACTTATTGGCCTGTTCGCACTTTTGATAAGCTCCATCATCTGATCCCAGTTATATGCTTGTTCTGGAAAAAGTCCAGTATGTTTAAACCCCATAGGCTTAATTAAAAAGCGTAGGTTTTTGTATCCAACAATCCACTCATCTGGATATTTCTTTAAATTCTGCCAGCCACCGCCACCATTTGAGCTTCTGTGATACCAAGCATTGAGCTTTGGATATTTGGACAAATCGCTCTCTGCTTTCCAAATAATTTGTGGATCCGGACGAAGAAGACAGACATTTCCCCACCTCTCCAATTTTTCACCATCACCGGTCGCGATGATTTCATAGTCTTTCCAGTTATTTGCAATCTCCATAGTAAATCCTTATTTTAATAGTTATCCAAAATTGTCTGCATATCGATTGTGTCAGTTGTAGTCACAAGTCCTAAAGGCTTCTCGTTATAGTTGCCATTTTTTGTGATAACCACAACAGAAAGTTTGCGGTTTGATTGGAACAGATAAAGCACTGTATCAATTGTTACATTTGATGACACAACCTCATAGTTATTATTGCCAGCAGACAAGTCCACAGCTTCAGAAATTGGCATATTGCTAAGGTCGTCCATATCAACGCCTGCAGAAATTGCCGCACCCATAGATTCGACAACTATTTTTCTTGTCACGACACCAGCCAGAGTTTCTTTGTTATAAACAGGGATAACTGAATAGCCGGTTTTAAACATTTGAACAATGACATCTTTTAATGTATCTGTTGTTGAAACCATAAGCACCGAACGGTTTGCAACCGTATCCATAACTCGCGGAGGAGTGCAAACCAGCCTTGCAATATGCTCCAGCTTTTCCACTACTGAAAGGTTTGGCTCAGCAATCACTTCCTCACTGTCGCTGTGAACAATAGCATTCCTGAGACGGCCATATTCAATCAGTGTTTCCTCATATTTTTTAATGACTGAATTGACAGTTGCCACTTTTCTTACACAGTCAGAAAAAGTGATTGATGGTTTGATGCCATAAATATCTCTTATTCCCTTATCCAGTCTGTTATAAGCTTCCAAAAAACGTTGAGAATTACTATCCATAATAATTTACTCCCTTATTAAAACAAGTGTAGCACAAATAAAAACACCAAGTCAATCAAAAGCAAGAAGAAAAGTTATTACAAATACACATATTGTCATTCTTATTTGACATAAAAAAACAAAAAATTGTCTTGCAAAAGAGAAATTTATATTGTATAATAATGTCGCGTTGCACTAGGTGGGGAGCCAGCGGTGCCCTGATCCTGAGATCCGCTATAGCAGGGCTGAATGCATTTCGAGGGATTTGGTATGGAAGGCTGAAGGGCGCAAGTGATGATGATATCAAGGTCTTGTGGGATGGCCACTTGTGAACCGTGTCAGAGCTTTGCGGCAGCAGCACTAAGCAGGCGCGGTCATGCGCCATAAGGTAGCTTTGAAGGAGTTAACTACGTCTTTACCGCTTCGGTGCCAAGTTTCAGAAAATGATGTGCAACGCACCTATAAAACACAAGAGTATGACACCGTCATACTCTTTTATTTTGGATATATATACAATAATTGATAAATTTTTAAATAACGCAAACTTTATTTTTTGTTATTTTTTATTAACATAACGTTATTTCAGGGCGGAGTTTGCATATATAAGAAAGAAACAAAAAAGTTCCACGCTCGATTTTACTTTCGTAAATGAGTGTGTGGAACTTTTGTAGTTTCTGCACTTAGATGTGTGAAATCCGCCCTGAAATCAGCCTTCGATTAGCATCTTATCCGCCACCAGCGCTATAAACTCTCCATTTGTTGGCTTCTCGTTGTTTGAATAGACCTTAACGCCAAACACAGAATTGATATTTTCAATTTTTCCACGGTTCCAAGCAACCTCTATGGCGTGGCGAATTGCCCTTTCAACCTTGCTGGCAGAGGTGTCAAAACGCTCGGCTATTGAAGGATAAAGTTGTTTAGTTATGCTGTTGATAACCTCTGGATTTTCAATTGCCATTTTGATTGCCTCACGCAAGAAATAGTATCCCTTGATGTGTGCAGGTATGCCAACGGTTATGAAGATGTTTGTGATTTTCTCTTCCAAAAGTTTGTTTCTTGTCGACTTGACAGCGACCTTGTTTTCCACTTCAGTTTCTTGACTTTCAAGTGCTTTAACTGCTTTGGTTTCAAAAAGGTCAAGAACACGTTTAAACACAACCTTTTCTGCAGTCGGCTTCACCATATAGTATTCCACACCCAAATTCATTGCCTTTTGAATAAAGGTATCGCTTGAAAGTGAAGAAAGCATAATAAACCTGGTTTTCACGCCTTGATTTTTTGCCTCTTCCAACACTTCAAATCCGTCAAGCTTGGACAAAACAGCATCAAGAATAACCACATCAAAGCTGTTTGAAATTATCTTATTTAAAGTATCCTCTCCATCATTTGCTGTTTCCACATTTTTAACTTTTTCATCAGTTTCCATAAAAGATTTAAGCGACAATGCCTGATCTTTGTTTTCATCTGCAATTAAAATTGAGAGTGAATTTTCCATAATCTTGTAATTTTCCTTTTAAAAGAATATTTTATTTACAATTCTTGCAAACAAAGATATATTATCACAAAATTTCGCCTATTCAAAAAACTTTCAGGGGTTTTCAATGTCGAGTTTTTGTTAAAATTGTCGAAAAAAGAAAAATGGAAGCAATTTCTTCCATTTTCCGATAAATTTTATTATTATTTCAAGTTTTTAAGTTTTGACAAAAGTGTTTCAAGACTCTTTTTATTTTCAGCAAGTTTTGCCTTTTCACTTTCAACCAAAGCTGCAGGGGCTTTCTCCACAAATCTTGGATTTGAAAGCATTTTCTCACTTCTTTCAACTTCAAATTTAACTTTGTCAATTTGGGCCTCAAGCTCTTTGACAAGCTCAGCCTTATCCTTCTTTTCATCAAGAAGCACAAATTCGCCAAGTGGAGTATAGATGATTTTGCCCTCACCTTTTTCTTCAGTCAAATTCACAAGTGCAAGTTTTTCAATCTCGTCCTTGTTGGTGCCAAGCTCTTTGATATTTGCAAAGAATACATCAACTTTGACATTTGAAGCAATCTTACTTTCAGTCTTGACATTTCTTATAAGTTTGATTGTCTCGATAAGTTTTTCTTCCAAAGCGTAATCTTCTTCATATGCTTTCACCGAAAATGTCTTTGGATATTCTGCAACCATGATACTTTCTGTCTTTTTATCCGCAAAGTTCATATTTTGATAGATATATTCAGTAACATAAGGGATATATGGATGCAAAATTTTCAAGAGGTTTTCAAACACATATGAAAGAACGCTGACTGTGTTTTGCTTATCCTCACCACCGCGATAGATTGATGGTTTGCAAAGCTCGATATACCAATCGCAGAAATCATTCCAAGCAAAGTTATAAATATTGTTAAGAGCGACACCGGCATCGAATTTTTCCAAGTTTCCTGTTACAACTTTGATGAGTTTTGACAGTTTTGTCAAAATCCATTTATCCTTCGCTTCTTTCTTAGCTTTTGAGATATCCAAAAGCTCAGTATCTTTACTGTGCAGTGCTACAAATTTGCTTGCATTCCAGATTTTATTGATAAAGCCTTTTGCATTGTCCACTTTTTGCATAGAGAACCTGCTGTCCATTCCCATAGCCATATCTTTGACAAGGGCAATTCTGAGAGCGTCTGCACCATGAGTGGATACAACCTCAAGCGGATCAATACCGTTTCCAAGGCTCTTGCTCATCTTTCTGCCAAGCTCATCACGAACAAGGCCATGGATGAGGCAATTTTTAAATGGAGTTGCGCCCGCACATTCAAAGCCCATATAGACCATTTTTGTTGCCCACTGAGTCAAGATGTCATAGGCGGTAACAAGCACACTTGTTGGATAGAAATATTCAAGCTCTGCAGTTTTTTCAGGCCAGCCAAGAGTTGAGAATGGCCAAAGTGCAGAAGAGAACCATGTGTCAAGCACGTCTGGATCTTGGGAGAATGAAGTGCACCCGCAAGCACAAGATTTTGGCATCTCGGCACTTGCAATTGGTTTATGGCACTTATCACAATAATAGATTGGAATTCTGTGTCCTGTCCAAATCTGACGGCTTATGCACCAGTCTTGGATATTCTCAAGCCAGTGAAAATAGTTCTTCTCAAAACGTTTTGGATGAATTTTAAGCTCGCCCTCTTTAACAACTTTAATTGCAGGTTTAACAAGCTCACTCATCTTAACAAACCACTGCTCTGTCAGCATAGGCTCAATGGCTGTGCCACAACGATAGCAATGGCCAACATTGTGTTTATATGGCTCTTTTTTCTCCAAAAGTCCAGCTTCTTTTAAGTCGTCCTCAACTTTCTGCCTTGCCTCAGCAATTGAAAGCCCTGCATAGCGCCTCCCTGCGACATCAGTGATCTTACCCTCTTTATCAATAACTTGGATAAAGTCAAGGTTATGACGCTGACCAACCAAATAGTCATTTGGATCATGCGCTGGTGTGATTTTAACCATACCTGTTCCAAAATCGCTTTCAACATAATCATCTGCAATGATTGGAATTTCTCTGTCGGTGAGTGGAAGTTTAAGCATCTTTCCAACAATCTTTTTATATCTTTTATCATTTGGGTTGACGGCAACCGCAGTATCACCAAAAAGTGTTTCTGGTCTTGTTGTCGCAACTGTTATTGCTCCGCTTCCGTCAGCATATGGATAGCGAATATGCCACATAAATCCAGCCTCGTCCGAGAACTCAACCTCATCATCAGAGATAACTGATTTACATGTTGTACACCAATGAGTCTGCCTTGTTCCGCGATAGATATAGCCTTTGTTATAAAGTCTTATGAACGCCTCAAGAACTGCCTTTGTGCTTTGAGGATCCATGGTGAAACGATAGCGCTGCCAATCCGCAGAAAATCCCATTTTCTTAAATTGGTTCATAATTCTGTCGCCATAATAGTTATACCAATCCCAAGCCTCTTTATCAAAAGCTGCTCTTCCGATCATCTCTTTGGTTTTGCCTTCTTTTGCAAGCTTAGCCACAATTTTGCTTTCTGTTGCAATTGCAGCATGGTCGCTTCCTGGAAGCCAAAGAGCGCTGTATCCTTGCATTCTTTTAAATCTTGTTAAAATGTCTTGATATGTGCAGTCAAGAGCGTGTCCTATGTGAGCTTGCGACGTAACATTTGGTGGTGGCATGATAATACAGAAAGGTTTTTTGTTTTTATCAACCTCTGCATGAAAATAATTTTTACCAAGCCAATATTTATAAATATCATCTTCGAACTGTGAAGGTTCGTAACTTTTTTTATCAAACATAAAATTTCTCCTAATAGTTAAATTTAAAATAATGTAATTTAGATTTTCAACAAAAATTAAATTTAAGTTTCAGACTCGAAATTTTATTTTATTACAACCATTTTTGTTAAAAAAACAATAATTAAACATACGTTCTCCCTACCAAGCAATTAAACTTTGAAATATGGCAAATGCGAAGCTTGCCATAAATAATATATAACCAATTAACTTAAATTTCAAGACTCGGCGCGAATTATCTTGATTTTTGTGTCTGATTTGTGCCAAAAAACTTGCACCAAACACAAAAACAAGCCCTGCCAAGAAGCAACCAAACAACATAACAATCAAAATAATTTTAATAACTTTCATAAAAGCCTCCTATTCCAAAATTGTGTCGCTTAAGTTTGCCTCAAGCGCCTGCTCAATTTCGGATTTTTTCTCTTTTGCCTCTTTCTCCACCCTGTTTTCATAAGAGAAAATGGTAAGATAGATTTTACAAACAAGCATAACCAAAGCAAAAATAAATGCAATAATCATAACCGAAAAGTCAAGATTATCAAAGTAAAAATAAGGGAAGATTGCAGCCATAACCATAAGTGATGCCACATTTGTTGTGATGTTGGCTTTGCTTTTGCTTCTTATTCTGTCGCGGCAAATGATATCAAACAAAAGTGCCAAAGACACAGCGGTCAGCGTTGGTATTGTAACCGCAATATAAATTCCATAATATACAAAAAGGGACAGCGCCAATATGTTGATAATATCATTTATATAGATAAAAAACCTATAGAACTTTTTAAAAGTAAATTCGAATTTAAGGTCAAGGATAAAATATGCGATTGTTATTGCAAAACACACAAAGTAAATCCCGCCGCCCACAATCTGTCCATAGAAAAACACCATTGGGATCAAAAGAACGGTCATCGCAAAATATATTCCAAAAATAATACCAGAGATCAAATCTTTTTTATTGTTCATAAATCCTCTTATATAAATTGACTAAATAGATTATACCACTTAAAACGCCAATTATAAAGCAACTTTCACCATTTTTTAATTTTTTGAATAAAATAAGTTGTAAAAATTTTAAGGAGGTATACTATTTTGAAAAAAATTTTTACACTTATACTTTGCTTAGTTTTATTTATCACCCCTTGTGTTATGTTTGTGGGTTGTAAGAAAGACTCAAGCACGATAACTTTAAACGAAGTTACTCACAGCGTATTTTACGCACCACTCTATCTTGCGATCAACCTTGGCTATATGGAAGAAGAAGGTTTGACAATCAACCTTGAAAACGGACAAGGAAGCGACAAGAGTATGGCTGCCCTTCTGTCCGGCAATGCAGACATAGCTTTGCTTGGTGCAGAAACAGTCATATATTTGGAAGCACAAGGCAGCACCACTCACCCAATGATATTTGGACAGCTGACCAAAAGAGATGGCTCTTTCCTTGTTTCAAAAGTTGATGAGAAAGACACATTCAACTGGAAAACAAGCCTTGAAGGTAAAAAGGTCATAGCCGGTCGCCGTGGTGGTCTTCCTGCAATGACATTCCAGTGGGTTGTCAACCAAAACGACCTTATCGATGGCCAAAACATAACCCTTGACAACGACACTTCATTTGCAATGCAAGTTCCTGTTTTTGAGGCTGACGATACGGCAGATTATTGCACAATGTTTGAGCCTACTGCAACCGAATTTGAGGAAGCAGGAAAAGGATATATTGTCGGATCTGTTGGTGAATACAGCGGTGAAATTCCTTTCACAACTTTCATGGCGACACCTTCATTTATGAAGAAAAATCCAGACAAGATTGAAGGCTTCCTTCGCGCAATCAAAAAGGCATACATTTATCTTATGACCAATGATGATTTGACTGTTGCAAATGCTCTTTTGCCATCATTTGATGGTTCAAGCGCAACCTCTCTTGCAAAAGCAATCAAAAGTTATAAAGAAATTGATGCTTGGTGCTCAAGCCCTGCAATGACTCAAAGCTCATTCAATAAACTGCTTGAAGTCCTCCAAAATGCTGGAGAACTCGACAAGACCGTATCATTCTCTAAGGTTGTTGATAACACATATGCTCTTAAAAATGCATAGTATATATTGTAGGCAATAAAAGCCTATATACCGGAGATAAAATATGGGGAATATACTTGAACTTAAAGACGTTGAACTTATCTATCATTCTCCTCAAAGTGAAACACATGCTCTTGAAAAACTGAGTTTTCAAGTGGAAAATGGCGAATTTGTAAGCATTGTTGGCCCAAGCGGCTGCGGAAAGACTACACTTCTTTCGCTTATCGCCGGAATTTTAAAGCCAACAAGCGGGAAAATCACCATTTCTGGAAAACATATAAGTGCGGACGCAAGCCAAACAGGATATATGTTTCAGCGCGACAACCTTTTCGAGTGGCTGAACATTTGGAAAAATGTTACGCTGGGACTTGGTTTTAAAAAACGCTTTACAAATGAAAACAAGGATTATGCAAACAATCTTTTGAATAAGTATGGACTTAAGGATTTCAAATCTCACTATCCATCACAGCTCTCTGGCGGAATGAGACAACGTGTAGCACTTATTCGCACACTTTCTCTCAGACCAAAACTTCTGCTTTTGGACGAGCCGTTTTCCGCACTTGACTATCAAACAAGACTTGCCGTGCAAGATGACGTGCATGCTATCATAAAAAATGAGCAAAAGACTGCAATACTTGTTACCCATGACATAGGCGAAGCAATTGCACTGAGCAGTAAAATCATTGTGCTTACCTCTCGCCCTGCAACTGTAAAAAATATCATAAATTTGGATTTTGACAAAAATCTCACCCCCTTTGAACGCCGAAAAAACATAAAATTCAATGAATACTTTAATCAAATTTGGAGCGAACTTGACTCGTGAAAAATAGAAACCTAAATTATTCATCGGCGCATAAAAAATATTTGAGGGGGCTTAAATTAAAAACATTTTCTGTGCATCTTGTCAGGATACTTTTGCTTTTCGTAGTACTTGGTTTATGGGAGCTTTGTGCAACGACTCAACTGATTGATCCTTTCATATCAAGCAGTCCATCACGCATTATAAATCAAATAAAAATTTTGGCTGGAAATGGAGCTCTTTGGCACCACTCATCAGTGACTCTTTACGAAACTGTTTTGGCATTTTCAATCAGCACTTTGGTTGGCACCATCGTTGCAATACTGCTTTATGCGGTTCCGTTTATAAGAAAGGTTTTAGAGCCATACCTGATCGTTTTAAACAGTTTGCCAAAGATTGCTCTTGGGCCACTCATCATTGTTTGGATGGGAACAGGCACAAAGGCTATTGTAGCAATGGGAATTCTCATTTGTATTGTTATCACAACGATATCAATGCTTAATGGCTATTTGTCTGTCGATAAAGAAAAAATTCTTCTTCTCAAGACTATGGGAGCATCCAAGCTGCAAATACTTTTCAAACTGATACTGCCCGCAACATTCTCTGACTTTATATCCATTTTGAAAATCAACGTGGGTATGAGCTGGGTTGGAACGGTTATGGGGGAATATCTTACAAGTAAAGCTGGTCTTGGCTATTTGATTGTATATGGCGGACAAGTCTTTAAACTTGATCTTGTTATGGCAGCAATAGTTGTTCTTTGCATCCTTGCTGGCCTTATGTATGCCATCATTGCATCACTGGAGTTGATAGTAAACAGTAAACGAAATAAATAACTTACCAATATTAAATAAATATCTTGGTATTTGATAAAAAGAAAATAGTGTGAAACTTTCACACTATTTTCTTCTTTTTATTCATACAATTTAAAATATCAACGACTCTAATACAATTATTTTTTGTTGTTTTCAATATATTTAACAAGGTCGCCAACAGTAACAATGCCAGGGATAGCCTCATCAGGAATAGAAATTTTGAACTCCTCTTCCAAAGTCATTAAAATTTCAACCAAATCAAGCGAGTCTGCACCAAGATCTGTTGTGATATTTGTGTCAGCGTTGATTTTATTAACATCAAGTCTCAATTGTTTTGCCAATATTTCTTTTACTTTATTTTCAACCATAGTATCCTCCAAATTGCTTTATAGCCTTATTATATCCATATTTTTCATTTTAATCAAGCGTTTTAAACAAATTATTATCATATTCATCAGTTATACCACTGTGTGTCATCTGCACTTACTGTCTTACTTATTGTTAAATCAACAGAGATAAGCGTGCCGTTTCTTAAAACCTCAAAAGTTACAACATCACCTACTAAGAAATTGAACATGTGATCGTCAACGCTGTAAAGATTTCTCACATTGACAATATTTCCGTTGTAAACAAAGCTTTTGATTTCGTCATTGACTTTGAATGGGCTTCCCTCATTCACCTCAGTAACAATTATTGTTTGTTTTGTTATCTGTCTGCCGTTCACTATGTCATAAGATTCATTTTTATTTGCAATACCAAGTTTCATGCCAAGCACAGGCTTTTTAGGATTATTATTTCTCACAATATTCTTCGCAAGTGCAATTGCAACATCACTTGGAATTGCAAAAGCTATGTTATCAATATATGTATTATAAGACGGATTATCCCCTGTCTTGGCATTTACAATACCAATTAACTTGCCCCAAGCATCAAACAATCCACCGCCACTGTTCCCACCATTGATTGCTGCAGAGGTTCTTATAACACGATTTACAACTCCACCAACAGTAACAAGATCAACGGTTTTACTTATATCCCCACTTGTAGCACTAAAACCTGTGCCCTGAGGATTGCCATATGCAACACACTTATCCCCTTCAAGCACAAATGCGCTGTCTGCGACATCTGCAGGCCCAGCACTGCTCTCGCTGTAAAGGTCATTGTCAAGTTTGATAACTGCAATGTCATAAACACTGCTGAAGGAAACAAGCTCAACTTTTAAAGGATTAAAAGAGTCATTCAAAATAACATAAATCTGGCTGTCGTGTCCTTTAATGACATGATAGCATGTTACGATATAGCAAATTCCAGCATCTTTATTGTCTTGAAAAATTACTCCGCTTCCCTTGCTTGTAAGTTTTGCAAATGTCGCATAGTCCACACTTGTCGTACTTGGTGTTGGCAGTCCTGCGTGAACACGAACGACTGACGACCTGCATTTGCTTACCACTGCGGACACGTCAATCTCGCCCGAGGTCTGAATGTTGATTATTGTATTATCCGCAGATTTTGTGTTTTTCCTAAGCAAAGTGAAAACCAAAGCGCTTAAAACAACCGTAATGCCAACCAAAATAAACACAATCAAATACAGCCCAAATCCCGCCTTTGCAGGCTTATCCATTCTGTGCCTTGAAGTGTTTGTTGCAGGTTGACGGATAATTGGTCTGCTGTCATAAGGTATCTTATCACTTTTGTGTGTTTCTTCAAAGTATTTCACTTTTGTATAACCTCTTATACTATTTTACCACAACTTTGCGTGATTTAACAAGCAAAATAACAAGAGTTATTAAGAATGCAATGCCAAATCCCGCCAAAATTACGTATAAAATTATTCTATAGACCATATTATTTTCGCTTACGCTTCTTGCGACCACTTCCAAAGAGCACTGATACTCATTAAGGCTTGGGCTGAGAGCTCTTTTACCACTTACCTTGGCAACAACTGAGAATGTGCCCTCTTTTTTTGCCAGGATTGACACCTCTCCATTATTTCCAAGGGTTACATCAAGCGCATTTTCGTCATACTCAAATGTGATATCCGAAACATCTGTGAAAAGAGCACTTGTTTCGATATTGATGACATGCGCAGTGCCAACATTGACCTTAGCCTTACTTTTTGAAAAATAGATTGCATTGAAAGAGTTGACTTCCACCATATCCACTGCATAGACATCAATTTGCACCTTGCCATCATCAGAGTGGACGCATTCATAATATATTTTATAGACTCCTTCAAGTTCAAAAGTTACCGTATCATTGAAAGAAATTGTCGTGATAGTATCGTCTTTGTCAGGAACAGCAACTCGAACACGCCAAGAATAGTGAATATTGTTCACCAAAAGGTTTTCCTTACCTTTATAAGCATAGTTTACAACACTGCTGAGTGTTGGTATCTTATACTGATCGCCAATGCAAACGCTATCTTTAATTTCATTAGACATGTGGTTGAAACTTGAAATAAAATAGTCTTGCTTTTCAGTAACCGCTATGGTTGAATTATCAACTGTTTCAAGCCTAATGTCATAAAAATATAGCCTTGCAAAAACCTGAGTCTTTTGCTCATCAGTAAGATTTGATGAATAATTAAAAGTTATTTTTGTTGGAGCAACAAGCAGGTCGCCATCAACGATTTCACCACCCTCTACAATACCGGCAGACAGTGGCAAACTGAATTTATTGTAAGCATAAGGATAAGAGGAAGATTTGCCAGGTTTTTCAAGCAAATTTTCAAGCTCTGACCTACTTAAATTAAAACTGAGCGTCGCACCGTTTTCAAACTCTATTGTCAGTGATAAATTATGAAGCAGTGTTCCGTCAATATAAACCCAAAAAACAAGCGCCAAAGCGCCATTTTTATCAATATCATTGTGATAGTCCACCTTGACAAATTGGTCAATTATTTGCTGGTTTTCACCCTCTGTAAGTTTGAACGCATCACCAGACATTCTGGTTTCAGTTTCAAAATCAAAAGGCGTGAAAGAGTCAAGATTGTCCGCCCCAAGATTATATTTTGTCTGCTTGTCAGGATCGCTGTAATAATTTGCTGGAACAAGCGAATAATTTACTTTTTCATCATTAAAAGTTTCTGAAAGAACACAAACATCACTTATATCAAAATTTGAAGAGATACCAAAGCATGCAAAAGAACTTATCAACATGATAAGTGAAAATAAAATCAACCAAATTTTTTGACCTTGTTTTTTCATAAAACTCCTTAAATTTCGCCAAAGATGCGGTTATACAGTCCGCTTTGCAAGCAAAGCGGAATAATCACACCTGCCAATTGATTGGCTCACGCCCATTCTTTTTCAAAAACTCATTAGTCTTTGAGAAATGACGACAACCAAAAAATCCGTTATAGGCAGAAAATGGACTTGGATGGGCGGCGGTAAGCACAAGATGTTTTTTGTTTGTGATAAGTGGCATCTTTGCTTTTGCGTTAGATCCCCACAGGATAAACACAACCGGAGTATCCAAATCATTGACTTTTCTTATCACCTCGTCAGTGAAAGTTTGCCAACCATACTGGCTGTGACTGTTTGGCTGGCCCTCACGAACAGTCAACGTGGTGTTAAGCATAAGCACACCCTGTTTTGCCCAACTTATCAAGTATCCGTGGTCGGGCTCAGTCGTGCCGACGTCGTCTGACATCTCCTTATAGATATTTTTCAGCGAAGGCGGAACTTTTATACCCGGAAGCACTGAAAAGCAAAGCCCGTGCGCCTGCCCTTTTTCGTGGTATGGATCTTGTCCCAAAAGCACCACTTTCACTTGATCAAGAGGGCAAAGTTTCAGCGCTGAAAAGATCTTTTCCCTTGGTGGATAGACATGATATTTTTCATACTCTTCATCAACCTTTTGCAAAAGATCTTTGAAATAAGGTTTATTAAACTCTTCTTCAAGTGCCGCATCCCAGCTGTTATTAAAAAACTTCATTGTATAATCCTTTATGATTAGTCTCTAATTTTATCAATTACATCGTCAGTATTATTTTGATATTGATTTTTTAACAAATTTTCTGCCTCACTGTTTATAGGGCAAAGTTTTTCAAGTAATCTACTTTGTTGTTTTGGATCTATTTTTTTTGATTCAATAAATTGATAATCTAATCCTGTTTGATTTCTATAATATTCTTTTGCCATATTTTCTCGCATCTCAGAAACTTTATAATGGCCTAAGTTAATTAATTCAAAGACATCATCCCATTTTTCTTTAATGAAAGTTCCCTGTTGCAATTGCGAAAAAATATCATACAAAGAATCATTATAAGACTTAATTAATTCTTTCTCACTCATATTTAATGATTTTTTTAGTTCCAAAGATAATTTATCAAGATTAATTTTATCTATGAGACCTCTACTTATATATTCTTTAACGACTTCAATACCATAATAAAGACAAGTTTTATCTTCCTCAAGCAAATAGGAGCCAGAAAAGTCTCGTATATTTATTAAAATAGATCTATTTACAGCTTCAGGACTAACTTTATTTACTATTTTTAAAATATCTAAAAAATTCTTATCTATAAATGAATAACTTACAGGATCTGAATATAAACTTTGCTTTATTTCATTTGGCGAATGTATATACAAGTTAGGTACATTAAATCTCTGATAATTTCCCCAAGTTGAAACATTACCATTATAATTTATATAATAGTCCAAACCTAATTCTCCACTTTGATCCTTATAAAGTGAAAAACTTCCATCTTGACTTTCAATAAGGTCTTTCAAAAACACATTTTTTGCCATATTATTTTTAACTGAATCATGTACATCTACCTTTAAATCAGAATTAAATAATTTGGCAGATTCAACTTGTATATTAAGATTCCTTGGTGTTACAAGTACATATCTGTTTAAGTTTTTTATTATTTCATTATTTTTATTATATAATATTTTACGTGAGCCAGTTTTATCAATAATTTTGTCTACAGACTTGTCATTCTCTATTGTATGAATTTGCAAATTGAATTTATCATCTTGACAAAAATTATTTTCAAATACTCTTATTATATTTAAAATTTTATCATCACCAATTCGTGAAATGTGTGAAGCATCTACACTTATTCTGAGAACAACTTTCGTTTTATTTTTCCTATTATTAAT
>JAFSVX010000046.1 GCA_017444785.1 Clostridia bacterium | reverse complement strand
ATCTATTTCTTGATATTTTATTATTTCTTGCATTTTTCTGTTTCCTTATTGATTATTTTATTTTTTAAATTATTTGCAATACTCAATTGATGTTCAGCCTTTAAATTTTTGCCAGTCTCACTGAAAGCATTTACTCTTTCAATAAAAGCATCAATATATTCAAGCAAATCATTGTTGTATTGGTCAAAGTCAGTCAAACTAAACAATATTTCCTCTTCATCAAGTTTTATATTTTTGTTTACCCTGACAGCCTTAACAATATTATAAAACTTATTTTTATCTTTCACAATAAAATCGCAAATAATTTTAAATTTATTTTGCTGAAGATAAATTTTCAGAAAGTCTGACTTTTGTGCCGGCTGAAAAACATATTCTTTCACACCCAAAAGTTCTTTTTGTTTAAGTATGTCCACTATTGTATGTCCACCAAGCCCTGCAATCACGACCGTGTCAGTCTCACCATCTTGCAAAGGTTTCAACCCATCACCAAGTCTTGCCTCGATTTTATCTTGAATATGACATTTCTTTGCAAGCTTTTCAGTTTTTGCCAAACTTTGTGAATTTATGTCTATTGCAATAATCTTCTTTGATTTGCCTGACTTGACAAGCATTTTCCCAAGATATCCATGATCGCAACCAATATCTGCAACTGTTTCTGCATCATCGATCAAATCAGCAATTGCAATCAGTCTTTTCAGCGCTCTCATAGTTATTCTTCAAGAAAATCCTTAAGCTTTTTACTGCGCGATGGCTGTCTTAGTTTCTTAAGAGCTTTTGCCTCAATCTGTCTGATACGTTCACGAGTAACGTTAAACTCTTTGCCAACTTCCTCCAAAGTTCTTGGGTGTCCGTCTTCAACACCATAACGAAGCATGATTACCTTTTGTTCACGCGGTGTCAGAGTGCTGAGCACGTCCAAAAGCTGCTCTTTCAGCATAAGATTTGTTGCAGCATCTGAAGGGTTTGCAGCAGTTTCATCTTGCAAAAATGTTCCAAGGTTAGTGTCTTCCTCTTCACCAACAGGCGTATCCAAAGAAATTGTTTCTTGCGCAATTTTCTGAATTTCGCGCACTTTTTCTTCAGAAATTCCCATTTCTTTTGCGATTTCTTCAGTTGTAGGTTCACGCCCAAGCTTTTGAAGAAGCGCCCTTGATGCACGAACCTCTTTATTGATAGTCTCAACCATATGCACAGGAATACGAATTGTTCGTGCCTGATCAGCAATAGCCCTTGTGATAGATTGACGAATCCACCATGTCGCATAGGTTGAGAATCTGAAGCCTTTGGTATAGTCAAACTTTTCAACAGCCTTCATCAAACCAAAGTTACCCTCTTGAATTAAGTCCAAAAATAAGAGGCCTCTGCCAACATAGCGTTTTGCTATTGACACAACAAGTCTAAGGTTAGACTCTGAAAGTCTGCGCTTTGCTTCTTCATCACCATTCATCATGCGAACAGCAAGCTCAATTTCTTCATCACCAGACAGAAGTTTCACTCTGCCAATATCTTTCAAATACATCTTGACCGGATCATCAATGCTTGCCTTGTTGATAAGATCCTCAATCTCTTCATCGTTCTGAATGATAGTATTTTCAACAAGTTTGACACCGCTATCCTTGATTTTTTGAAGAATTTCATCAATTTCCTCTGCGTTGAGTTTTGCAAAACGCTCAGAAACCTCTTCAATATTTATGGAGCCGGTACGTCTGCCATTTTCAATAATTTTATTGATTTCTGCTTCAACTTTTGATTTTATAGCCATTATAAATCCACCTTTTTAGTTTTAATTTTCGTCAGAAGTTCATTTATTTTTGCATAAATTTCATTTCTTTTGTTTAAATCGATCTCGCCTTCAACTTGACTGTTGAGCTGTTCAATTTCTTGCTCTGCACAGTTTTTGAAGATCTTAAATACACAATCTTT
>JAFSVX010000045.1 GCA_017444785.1 Clostridia bacterium | reverse complement strand
TTATAAATTTGTATTTAATAAAAAACACAGAATCTTCTGTGTTTTTATTTATTTTTATTCGACAATAATCGACGATATTATACTTCTTCGTCTATATTTGAAATGATTTTTAAATACATACCTGCTATAATATCACTATGGACTGGATTTCAGAAAAACAAATACCCGTAGGAAAGTGTAAAATTATCACTTCAGGTTATATTAATAATAAAATTTTCGCTTACATAGAGGACAAATCCGGTAACATATTTAAAGTAAATGAAGAAGAATTGATTGAATATGTTCCTGACCATTGTTTTAAACTTCCAACTACATGCTGGCTTGACAGCGACGAATATGGAAGTTGCTATCAATATGGAAATGGAATTTATAAAGCGATTGAATACAATGATTTTCATATGTTAAGCAGAATATTTAAAAGGCTCAGCAAAACTGAACAAAAAACATTGCTTTTAAGTTCTAATTTTTATAAGTATTCAAATATCGATAGTGATAACACATCATCATACACATTCGAGTCGTTTTTTAATAATAAAAATTTAAATAAAAAATTACCAAAAAATACAGCATTTGAATATGTAAAAACAAAATTTGAAAACTTTAAAAAAACAAGTAAAATTTTTTATAAAAAGACTTCTGATCTTTTCTTTTTTTCAAATAATAATGATATGGAATTATAGTAAATTAGATAAAAAGAACTAAATTTTGCTTTTTTTATATTTAAATTTGCTTTGTACTTTTACTTATAAAAATTTCAGTAACTTTCTGGATTGCTTGACATTTTGTTTTTACCTGTGTTACTATGGTCTTGTGGAAAGTATGTATTTCCACACTGAAATGTATTGTTGTTTACAAAAGTAAAATATTTCAGACTGACAACAATATTTGTGATCAAGAAAAAATATTTTATTTATGATAAATTCTTTACAAATATAAAAAAGGAGGAACTTAAAATGGTAGGTGCCATTATTGGTGCAGCTGTTGGTTCTCTTTTGCTTGGAGCAGGAATCGGAGTGCTTGTTTTCTATTTCGTGCAAAGAAACCGCGTCGGTGCTGCACAACAAGAGGCTTCTAAGCTTGTTGCAAATGCAAAACAAGAAGCTGCAACATACAAAAAAGAAGCTATGCTTGAAGCAAAAGAAGAAGCATTAAAGCTCAAAAATCAAACTGAAGAAGAAGTGAAAGAGCGCAGGGCAGAGGTGCAACGAATTGAAAATCGTATTGCGCAAAGAGAAGAAAATTTGGACAGAAAAGAAGATGCACTTGACAAAAAATTGCAAGCTGCCGAGGATCTTAAAGCCCAAATTGAATCAGGCAAGCAAGCACTTTTAAACCGCGAGGCAGAGCTTGACAAAAAGGCCGAAGGCATTGTTAAAGAGCTTGAGCGTGTTTCAGGTCTTTCACAAGAAAAAGCAAAGGCTGAACTTGTTGCCGCTATTGAAGATAGTGCAAGAAAAGAGGCCGGCAACATTGTCCGTAACATTGAAGAAGAAGCAAGAGAGCAAGGGGAAAAGAAAGCCCGTGAAATCATCACTCTTGCAATTCAAAAGTGTGCAACTGACCACACTGCAGAGGTGACTGTCACATCTGTTGCACTTCCATCTGACGAAATGAAAGGAAGGATCATTGGTCGTGAAGGAAGAAATATCCGAACAATCGAGGCTGCAACCGGCGTTGATCTTATTATTGACGACACACCAGAAGCAATCATTCTTTCAAGCTTCGATCCAATCAGAAGAGAAGTTGCAATGCTTACTCTTGAAAAACTTATCACTGACGGAAGAATTCACCCAACACGCGTTGAGGACATTGTCGAGAAAGTTAAACGCGACATTGAAAAGACAATCAAAGAGGCTGGTGAAAATGCTGCATTTGATGCAGGAATTTTCAACCTTCACCCAGAACTTATCAAGATTCTTGGTCGCCTTAAATACAGAACAAGCTATGGCCAAAATGTGCTTAAACACAGTCTTGAAACCTCTTATATTGCAGGTCTTTTGGCAGGAGAGCTTGGTGCAGATGTTGCAATTGCCAAGCGTGGTGGACTTCTTCACGACATTGGTAAAGCGCTTGACTTTGAAATGGAGGGAACTCACGTTTCAATCGGTGTTGACGTTGCAAAGAAATACAAAGAAAGCCCAGAGGTTATACACTGCATTGAAGCGCACCATGGTGGAGTTGAATATAAAAGCCTTGAAGCAATCCTTGTTCAAGTTGCTGACGCTATTTCATCTGCAAGACCAGGTGCAAGACGTGAATCGCTTGATGCCTATGTAAAACGTCTTGAAAAACTTGAAGAAATTGCAACTTCATTCAAAGGTGTTCAAAGTGCTTACGCAATCCAGGCCGGTCGCGAGATAAGAATAGCCGTTAAACCTGAAGAGGTTAATGACAGTGGTATGATCGTTCTTGCTGGCGAAATTGCAAAGAAAATCGAGAGCGAACTTGAGTATCCAGGACAGATTAAAGTAAATATAATCAGGGAGACTCGCGCAAGCGCTACTGCCACATAATTTAAGGTTGAAATTAAGCGCAGGACTGTGTTTCTGTCAAGCGTTTGTCACACACTCATGTATGAAAATAAATTCTAAATCAAAAGGAGTTACCAATCTGGCGACTTCTTTTTTTGCATATTTTTCAGATTTTGGGCATAATTTTGTGTATGGAAATTTTTGATTTGCACAATGATTTTTTGACAAAAATTAAGAGTGATAAGGCAAAAGTTAAATATCTTTGTAGCAAAAAATGTGATAATCTTAAAACCTTGATTGGCGCAGTTTGGACAACTGAAATGTCAAGTGAAAAGGCTATTGAAACAATTGAAAATTGCTATGACTTTGATTATCAATATAATGAAAATGTTTTGAGATCTTTTGATGATAAAAAACTCAACCAAAATATAAATCAAAATTTTAAAGTTCAAAATCTTTTGCTTGGAATTGAAGATATGCACTTTATAAATGCAACAAATATCCTGCGTGTTATAAACGCACATCCGGCATACTGCGGACTGACTTGGAACTATGACAATATCTTGGCCGGTGGAGCGCACGGGGCAGGGACTTTGACACCTTATGGCATTGAGGTCTTGGAAGAGCTTGAGCAAAATGACATTCAAATTGACACTGCGCATCTTAACGAAAAAAGCTTTATGGCTGTGGCAAAACTCACAACCCGGCCACTTTTTTGCAGCCATACCGCCGCCAGAAGTCTTGTGGATAATCCACGTAACCTTAAAGACTATCAACTGAAAATGATTGAGGAGAGTGGGGGAATTGTTGGCATTGCATTGGTTAGCAGTTTTTTAACAGAGGGAAAGAAAAGTTATATAAACGATGTTGCTCGACACATTGACTATGTCGCATCAAGATTTTCGCCAGACTGTGTCTGCCTTGGCACTGACTTTTTTGGCACACGCAATCTTCCAAAAAAAATGAAATCCTATCACAACCTTGACCTGCTTGAAAACCGCCTGCGCCTTATTGGCTATGACACCGAAACCATTGAAAAAATTTTTTATAAAAATGCTGAAAAGTTTTTTAACATCTAAATTTATTTACTCTGCATTTGACTTTTATTGTTTTAACATTTATAATAGTTTTATATGTTAAATAACTATTCTAAAGGAAAAAAACTAATGAAGATACTGATATTATCCTCTTCTGCAGGTAACGGGCACAACTCTACTGCAAACAAAATTAAAAATAAAATCTTAGAAAAACACTCTGATTACGAAATAGAAATAATTGATGTTTATAAATCTTTTGCAAGCAAATTTAAATCATGGGCAATGTCTGATGGTTACCTTTTTGCATGTAACCATTTTGTTAAAATTTATAATCATTTCTTTAAAAAGAGTGAACATAATGACATAACCACAAAGGACACTAACTCTTCCAACCGCGACACATACTGTTTTCTGACAGGACTTTTAAATAAAATCTATGATTTCAAGCCTGATCTTATTATTTCAACATATATTTTCTGCACAGTTGGATTGACAAATTTAAAAAGATACTATAAAATCCCTGCGAAAATCTTTTGCATGACACTTGACTATGGCATCTCTCCATACTGGGAAAGTGCATCTTGCGTAGACAAAATGTTTATCACCGGCGACTATATGTATGAACCATTTATAGATAAAGGATACACAAAAAATCAACTTGTAGTCAGCGGTATTCCCGTTGGTGAGCAGTTTTCCTCACACCTTGACAAGCAAAATATTCGAAGCATTCTTAATCTTGAAAAAGATTTAACCACAATTCTTGTCATGAAAGCAGGATTCTTTCCAATATCTGACAAAAATTTAATCAAAGAGTTTGAGAAAATTGAAAAACCTTTGCAGGTAATTTTAATCAATGGAAAGCATGATAAAGTAAAAAATCATTTAGATAAAATAATAAGCAAATGTAAATCTCATCATAAATATGTCAACCTTGGTTTTTCAAGCGAAATTGATAAATATATAAGTGCCAGCGATCTTGTTTTAACAAAAGCTGGAGGGCTTACAACAACAGAATGTCTGAATAAAAATTGTCCTATGCTTATTGTGGATAATCTGCCTCAGCAAGAGATTTATAATAAACAATATCTCGTAGAAAATGGTTGTGCGATCAACCTAAATAAAAAATATACTATTTCAAATGCAATTGATGATATAAACAATGGTAAAATAAACCTTAATAATATGGTCGAAAATATGAAAAAGATTGCTAAGCATGATTCACTGAAAATGATTATTGATGAAGTGGAAAAAATTAAGCCTGCGAAATATACCAAAGAAATGACTGCCAACCACACAAAACGCGAAGTGATTAAAAATATAGATAGAGCAAGAAAGCAAACAATAAAACAGGCCATAAATAAAGGAAATAAGTAATCGTTGTAAAGAAAAAATAGTAAGGAAGGTAAAAATGATAAATAAGCAAACACAAACAAAAATCGCGCTGGTTACAGGAGCAAATGGATTCATTGGCTCGCATCTTTCTTGCAGGCTTGTTGAGCAAGGCTTTCAAGTGATTGGCCTTTACAGAAAAAATCATTCAAATAATCCAACATTTAATAAATATGTTAAAGAAGGAAAGATAATCCCACATCTTGGCGATTTCACAACTTTTGACTATTCACAAATCGGATATGTAGACTATATCTTCAACGTTGCAGGAAAAGTCAGTGTTTGGGGAAGCATCCAGTCTTTTATGGACGTCAACTTTATCGGAGCAAAAAGACTTTTAGACTTTGCAAAAAAAATCAAACCAAAATGCTTTGTTCAGTTCAGTTCTGTTGCGGTCTATGGATTTTATGGATACAAAGATCTTCCAGAAACTGGCGAAAAAAGGCCTTTCAAAAATGGCTATAGCATAAGCAAACTTGAGACGGAAAAGCTTGTAAAAAAACAGTGTGAAGAGGCTGGAATTGACTATTTAATTGTTCGCCCTGGAAATGTCTATGGCGAGTATGACTATACATCATCACACGAAATCTATACAAGAATCAAAAAACAAAAAATGCTTATATGCGCCGGAGGGAAATATAAAAGTTGCTTTGTTTATGTTGGAAATCTTGTGGACGCTGTTATTCATCTTGCACTTAAACAAGAGGCGCATAACACAGACTATAACATAACAGATGGCAACAACGAAACACTTAAAGAAATGTTCACATGTATTGCAAACACATTTAACGTTAAACCAAAGTTTATAAATGTTGCAGCTCCATTTTCCAAAATGACTGCAGCACTTGTTGAAGGGTGGTATAAACTTTTCAGAATCAAAAAAGCTCCACTTATCACAAAGTTCTCAGTTTGGCAGAACTGCGCTGACTATTCTTTCAGTATTGAAAAACTGAAGAATGCTGGATATACACCAACTGTAAGCATGCAAGATGGAGTAAAGAGAACTGTGGATTGGATCAACAGTTTGGAACAATAAACATTTTAACTTTTTACAATATAATTTTTGTAATATTATATTAAAATTTAAAATGCTAAAATTTAATGTAGGGTAAGAATATGAAAATAAAAAACTTTTTTAAAAATCTTTCAAAAAACAGTGATATGAAAATGGTTGCATCAATAGGCTTTGCAACTGTGATACTTTTTGTCTATTTCTATTTCGGGACTTTTAGTGCTTTTGAAAAATTCTTTCCAAACACTGAAAACCTCGGCTTTTGGAAGATCATTTATCACAACTGCATGGCATTTGTGCTGTTCTTTGGGCTTGGCTTTATCTTCAGTAAATTTGCCTTAAAAAACAGCTGCAAACAAGTGGGACTTGGGAAAGGGGAGTATAAGCTTGGCCTAAAACTTTGCCTGATTGCCCTTATAGTTATTCCACTGCTTGCTCTTTCAACTGTGCTTGATAAAGATATGGCAGGCACTTATCCACTTGTTGACTTTAACATTTATGGAACATGGTACTATATCGGCGGATACTTCCTTTCATACCTTCTTTACTATATCGGTTGGGAGTTTCTGTTCAGGTCAATCATACTCTTTGGCTGCGAAGAGAAGTGTGGGGTGCTTGGTGCAATACTTATCTCAACAATGATCTCTGCGCTTGTGCACTCTTCAATTGCTGGCTTTGGAAAACCAATGGTTGAAACACTTTCTGCAATCCCAGCCGGACTTATCTTTGGATATATCACATAAAAAACAAAATCCATTTA
>JAFSVX010000044.1 GCA_017444785.1 Clostridia bacterium | reverse complement strand
CTTTTCTTCTTTTTCAAGTTCGTCCTCGTCAACAATCAATTGCAGAGCGTCAAGTAGGATTAAAAGATCGTTGATTTTCTTGTTGTCCTTGACTTTTTCAAGCAGACCAAAAACGATCTCGATAAGGTCATAAATGTCGTCAATGCTGTGGGTGTCAAGATCAACGATTTGTCCCTCTGCAAAAATAGCCGCTTTTTCCAAAAGCTCATTTTCAAATGCAGAAATAACAACCTGCGTTGGTTGTTTTTCTTTCAATTTTGCTTGCTGAGCTTGGTAAATTTTGACGTATTCTTCCCGAGTCATCAGATTTCTCCCATATTTTATATGATATATTATAGCATAAATCTCATGAGATTGCAATACCTTCATTGAAAGTGATGTTTATGAGTAATACGGATTAAATATAACCCTTTAGTGTTTTCATCACCTTCCACTTAAGGGAATACAGAAAACGGATGAGATCCCTTGTCGGTGTGGATACCTCGCTCGTGATGATAAATTCTTTTTATTCCTTGTTCAAGAATTTTATGATGCCTTTGAAGATGCAGTCGGCTATTTTTTCTTGATAGTCTTTGTTAATTAAAAGTTGCTCGTCCTCTTCATTTGAAAGAAAGCCACATTCGGCTATCACGGAGGCGGCGTCTGTGCATTTGAGCATATAGTAGTCGCCAACGGCTATGCCTTTATCACTTTTTTCAAGATTTGCGGCAAAATAGTCTTGAATTGAGAGGGCAAGGGACTCGCTTATCTCGCTGCCTTTGTCATAAAAAACTTGGGCACCGCGGAGGTTGTGGCGGACATAGCTGTTCATATGCACGCTTATCACCATGTTTGGATTGACCGCTTTTATTATATCGCGACGTTTTTGCATGTCGCGTTTTTTATAATTAGTGGTGGAAAGCCCATAAAGTCCGTTTTCGTCCTCACGTGTGAGGACAACTCGAACGCCAAAAGCATCAAGTTTTTTCTTTAAAAGCAGTGTAACTGCAAGGTTGATGTCAGACTCTTTCACTTTTGTCTTGAAGCCTATGCTTCCTGGATCAAGGCCCCCATGCCCAGCATCAAGCACCACCGAGTAGTCAATACTTTCACGACTTGCTATCTCACTTGCAGAGGCAATGTCAAGGACAAGACTTGAACAAAAAACTGCCAAACACACAACCGCAAAAAATATCACTTGGCCTTTTGACACCAGCCCAAAAATAAATCCACGTTTTTTCATATTAAAGTGTATGAGTCGTATTTGACAAAAATTCGATAAGATCAGTGAAATGGCAGAGTGAATGAATTTTCCTTGCAAAATAGTTTTATTTGTGTTATTATAGCGGCAAGGAGAAGTCGAGATGATCATACTTGATGTCAACAAACTTTCCAAAAATTTTGGCTATGGGGCGCTGTTTAGTGACCTGTCTTTTTCGCTGAACGAGGGGGAGTCAATCTCGGTTGTTGGGCCAAATGGCTGCGGGAAATCCACTCTCCTTAAGATGATTGCTGGCATTGAAAAGATTGACAGCGGAACAATAAGCATTAAAAAGGGCGCAACTGTGGCCTATTTGGATCAGACATCTTCTGACCGAGTTGATGACCGTCCGGTTGCAGACGTTATTAAAGATGCATTTGTTTCAATCAATCAAATGGCAGAGCGTATCAAAAAGTATGAAGACAAAATGGCAAGTGATATTCCTGAAGAGGAATATCAAAGCGTGCTTGAAAAATATTGCAAGCTTGTGGAAGAATTTTCATCGGCAGGGGGCTATGACATAGATGTTCAGGTCAAGACAGTTTGCAACGGCCTTGGCATTGACACTCAGATGCTTGAGCAGATATATACAACCCTCAGCGGTGGGGAGAAAACCCTTGTGCAACTTGCCAAAGCGCTTTTAATGAAGCCTATGCTGTTTTTACTTGATGAGCCAACCAACCACCTTGACATCGCAAGAATAGAGTGGCTTGAAGGTTATCTTAAAAGTTTTCGTGGAGCAAGCGTGATTGTTTCGCACGATAGATATTTTCTTGATAAAATGTCAAACAAAATCCTTGATTTGACAGAGATGGAAGGAAAGGTATACTGCACAAACTATACTGGCTACCTTGCTGAAAAAGAGCGAGATTTTGAGAAGCAGATGGCGGCATATGAGGATCAGCAGATTGTTATAAAACGTTTGCAAGAGCAAATTAAGTATTTTGCAGAGCGTGGCATGGCAACAAACAGTTCTACGCTTTGCGACCGTGCGCATGCGCTTCAAACTCAACTTGACAGAATCCTTGCAAGAAAAATTCAGAGGCCGACCGAGGTCAAGAAAATTCGTATGGAATTTTCTGAAGAGAATAAGTCGTCAAAAAGAGTTTTTGAGGCCAAAAATTTGACGGTGTTTGCGCCTGATCAAAGAAAAATTTTGGACAATATTGATTTAACCATTATGTCAGGGGAAAGGGTTGCCTTGATTGGTAACAATGGAAGTGGAAAATCCACATTTGTTAAAACTCTTCTTGGGAAACAACCTCTTGAATTCTCAGGTGAAGCAAATGTTGGGCCAAGTGTGAGGATTGGCTATTTGCCACAAATTATCAACTTTGAAAATGATAAACTGAGTGTGCTTGAATGTTTTAAAGAAGAGGCAAGTGTGAACGAGCAGAAGGCAAGAAGTATCCTTGCAAGATTTCATTTTTATAAAGAAGATGTCAACAAACTTGTCAAAAACCTTTCGGGTGGGGAGCGAATAAGACTTCGCTTGGCGTCACTTCTTCAACAAAATGTCAACTGTCTTGTCTTTGACGAGCCCACTAACCACATCGACATCCCAACCAAAGAGGCAGTGGAAAGTGCTCTTGATGAATTTGGTGGAACGCTTGTGTTTGTTTCGCATGACAGGTATTTTATCAACAAGTTCGCCGAAAAGTGCATAGAGTTTTCTGGTGGCCACATCAAAACCTATCTTGGCAACTATGATTACTATAAACGACGAAAAGAAATGGAAAAATAAAAAATTTATGACAAATTTTTCCTTTTATGATATAATTTGTGTAGGGGTGGAATATGAGAGAAATTTATGTTTTGGAACATTTTGATTTCAGTGATGAACAATTAAAAAGATTAAAGTCGCTTGGAAATGTTCACTATTATCAAAAGGCGAATGAAAAAGAAATTGGAGAGGCAATAAAAAATGCTGATGCAATTTTGCTTGATTGGATTGATCCAAATCCTATCCTCGAAAAATTGAGGGGGGGGTACTTGTATGCCTTCCTTACACAGGGTATGATTGGATAAAAAATATTGACATTGCAAAGAAAAATGGAGTTATATTATCAAACACTCCAAACTATTCAACCAATGCTGTGGCAGAACATCATTTATCTTTAATTTTGGATTGTGCAAAGCACATTACAAGTTTCAACAATATTTATAAGTCTGGTGAAAGTGTTCCATTTAATCGAGGCATGGAACTTTGTGGTAAAACGGTTGGAATTATTGGACTTGGGCATATTGGCAGACGATTAGCAGAGTTGTTAAAGTCGTTTAATGTGAATCTTATTGCATATAATCGAACACCAAAAAATTTGAAAGACATAAAAGAAGTTGATCTTTTAACTCTTTTAAAAACTGCTGACATTGTTTGCAATACATTGCGTTTGACACCACAAACAAAAAATCTTATTGGACTGAAAGAACTGACACTTATGAAAGAAACTGCCATTTTGACATCAACAACAGGCGGAATTATAGACCTTGATGAGTTGAATGAGTTTTTAAAATCACATAAACTATTTGGTGTTGGCCTTGATGATGTTGACCAACAACAAGTTCCAAAAAGTCTTATAGTAAAAGACAATGTCATTTGTACATATCACAGAGCGTATGATACAAACGAAAGCGAAAACAACAGAATAAATCTTTGTATAGATAACATTGAATCATTTGTTAATGGTAAACCAATAAATTGTATATAAAAAGCTTAAAGAGTCTTATCAAAGGCTCTTTTATTTTGTAAATTTTATTTTTATCTTATTTGTTTTATGTCTTGCTTAAATTGAGATAAGATGATATAATAAGTTTATATAGGTGGAAAAGTGGAGAAAAAAAGTAATCTTGAAATTAAAAATATGCAACCACTTGTGCTGGCTTTTGTGGGTGACGGCGTGCATACGCTGTTTGTTCGAAAACACGTTTCAAGCCTTGGCGAGTTTAAGGTCAATCAACTTACACGTATGACAAAAGAATATGTCAACGCTGGCAAGCAGTGTGAAGTGTTTAAGAAGATTGAGCCAACCCTTACCGAAGATGAAGCTGATGTTGCAAGGCGTGCACGAAACACTGCTAAGCATCAGATTGCAAAAAACTATTCACCGGCAGAGTATAACTATGCAACTGCGTTTGAAGCAGTGGTTGGTTACTTGTATTTGACAGAACAGAATGAAAGGCTAAATCAAATTTTGAAAATTTCAATTTCGGAGTAAAATATGACAGCAGAAGGAAAAAATCCTGTCAGAGAAGCAATCAACTCTGACACTACAATAGAGAAAATTTTGGTGCTTGACGGCACTTCTGATAAAGACATAAGACAAATTATTTCGCAGGCAAAGAACAAGGGCTTAAGAGTGGAATATGTCAAGAAAGAGGCGCTTGATCGTGTCAGTGAGACAGGGCATCATCAAGGCATCATTGCTTTCACGACAGATTATAAGTATAAAGAGCTTGACTATGTTTTAAATAAAAATGGAAGAAAGTTGTTTGTGATCCTTGACGCAGTGCAAGATCCTCACAATCTTGGAAGCATCATAAGAACAGCAGAGTGCTTTGGTGTGACTGCGGTTGTTATTCCAGAGCGTGGTGGAGCACTTGTCAATGAAACTGTTTTAAGGACTTCAGCCGGGGCGGTCAGCCATATGGACGTTGTGAAAGTTAAAAATATCAATGACACAATCAAGATGCTGAAAGAGAAAAATGTGTTTGTCTATGTTGCGGATATGGACGGCCAGCCAATGAAAAATACCAATCTTAAAGGCGACATTGCCATTGTGGTTGGGGCAGAGGGCGCAGGCGTTTCTGCGCTTACAAGAAAACTTGCAGACCAAATTGTGTCAATACCAATGGTTGGCAAAGTCAACTCACTTAATGCGAGCGTGTCGGCGGCTATTATGATGTTTGAAGCGTTCAGACAAGAAAACTTTTAAGGAGAACAGTCTTGAAAGAAGATAAAATCAGCGAGGAACTTATAAATAAACTTGTGGAAAGTTATGCAAGCATGATAAGGGGTATTTGCAGAAAATTCTATCTTGTGGGTGGAACCACTGATGACCTTTATCAAGAGGGCATGATTGGTCTTTTGGATGCTATTCGTAATTTTGACGAAAGCAAGGGAACTATTGGTGATGATACTTTCAAAAAGTATGCAATGACATGCGTTAAGCGTCAAATTATTGATGCCATAAGACATAATAATACACTAAAAAATCAGGCGCTGAACACATCCATCCCATTTATCATGAAAAACAGCGAAGATGAAGAGTTTGAGATTGACGAAATCGCTACAAGCGATGGGCCGGAGGAAATCTATCTTTCAAAAGAGAAACAGGAAGAAAGACTGAACATTCTTCAAGAAAACTTGAGCGATTTTGAAAGACTTGTTCTCGAAAAATACCTTGAAGGAAAGAAAACAAATGTGATTGCAAAGGAGCTTAATAAAACTCCAAAAAGCATCACTAATACTATACAGAGAATAAAACTTAAAATTCAAAACAATTAAGGGGGAGAAAAATGTATCTTGCACTTTACAGAAAATACAGACCACAAAATTTTGATGAGATGATTGGGCAAAAACATATTGTTCAAACCCTTGTCAATCAAATCAAAAATGACAAGATTGGCCACGCTTACCTCTTCTGCGGAAGTAGGGGAACGGGTAAGACATCGACTGCCAAGATTTTTGCGCGCGCAATTAACTGCATGCATCCAAAAAATGGAAATCCTTGCGAAGAATGTGAGGCTTGCAGGGCGCTTAAAGCAAGTAACAACATAGACATTTTGGAAATTGATGCTGCATCAAACAACGGCGTTGACGAGATCCGTGATTTAAGGGAAAAAGTGAAATATCCACCGGTCAATGGCAAGTATAAAGTTTATATCATTGACGAGGTGCATATGCTGTCTCCAAGTGCGTTCAATGCGCTCTTAAAAACTTTGGAAGAGCCACCTGCACATGCAGTTTTCATTTTGGCAACAACCGAAGTGCATAAGCTTCCAGCAACAATTCTTTCAAGATGTTTGCGCTTTGACTTTGGGCTGCTTTCAGTGGAAGAGCTTTCGGGCTTACTTAAAAAAATATTCAAGCAAGAAGGTATCACTGCAGAAGATTCTGCCATTGAGGTTATTGCCCGTGCCGGCGAGGGCAGTGTGCGTGATACACTTTCCATTGCTGACCGCTGCGTGTCATACAGTGGGGATAACCTGACTTTTAAAAATGTAACAGAAGTGCTTGGCACAACCGAAAGGGAAAGCCTGTTTTCAATCAGTGAGATATTGCTTTCTGGTAACCTTGGCGGAGGACTTCTTCAGCTTGACAGTGTGCTTTCATCAGGGAAAAGTCCACTGGTTCTCAGCAAAGACCTGATAAGCTATTTCAGGGATCTGCTTGTTATAATAACATTGAAAGACAAAGCAAAAACAATGATTGCTGTTCCTGACGAGATATTTCATAAAATGCTTAATCAGGCAAAGGACGAAAACTATAACAAGATTGTGTCATTCATTTATAATCTCAGCGAGGTAGAGGCGGAACTGCGATACAGCATAAGTCCTCGAATTGTGCTTGAAACTGCTATTATAAAGACGCTCAGTGAAGTCAATCTTTTGTCAAGAGTGGAAAGAATTGAAAAGATGCTTGACGGTGAGAATGTTTCAGTAGCAAGCAACAATATGTCAGATATTAAGAAACAGGTTGAAGGCGTTAAAGCGCAAGTTGAAAATAATAATCAGTTTGAAAAAAGTATTGGAGTCAGAGCGCAAAAATCTGAAATCAACACTGAGCAAATAAATACAGTTGCAGAAAAAGTGGCAAAAGTTGAAGAAGTTGAGCCTCAATCTTCACAAAACGTTTCAGACAACAGAATTCTAGGTGAACTTTTGAACTTTGTTAAAGATAAAAAGGAAATGAGCCTGCTTGCAATCCTCCGTCAGACTGAAAATGTAAGTTTGTCTGGTAAAATGGTCATAATAGAAGTGGACGACAAGATGACAAAAGATCTTATACTTCGCGATAAATATAAACCCGTCCTTTCTGAATTCTTTGAAACAAGAGGTTTGACATATTCAGTTATTGTCAAAGAAGTTAATGAGAAAAAAGGAAATATTGATGCACTCAGCAGTGCGTTTGATGGTAAATTAACAATTAAGGAGTAGTGACATGGATGTTACAAATGAATACTTCAATGATAACCCAGATTTAAGAAAGAAATATTATATCGCAGAGGAGCCTGGTGAATATTCTAAAGAGGCGGAATTTGTTGCAGATTATCGAAAGAAACTTTTCGATATGTTTAATAATTATATCAAAATTATAGAGGTGTTTGGAGAAACAAGCGAGCAATACAAAAAGACAATACTCTATAATTTGAAAAGTGACGCTTTAAATCTTGCTTCAGTACTTCAGAATTTTATGTCTGAAAGTAATAAAGATAATATTATGCGCAGACTGGTTTTTATAAACAATCTTCATCGGGAATTTGCAAGTGTTTTTGAAAAATCTGTAAATGATTTATCAACAATTTTCTATGACGAACTTGAAAAAGATTTAAAGCCTATTGATAAATTTTTAAAATTTGTTTGTGCTTACACTTTGATGCATGATGGCCTTATAGATAAACTTCAAGATGAACTTGCAGCGGATAATCTTGCCATGATTACTGGTATGATTCAAGAGAACTACTTGAAATATATTGATAAAGATAATTTGACTGAAGATGATTTATATTTCATTTATGGATATGCACTTAAACAGTATGAAAGTCAAGAGAAAATTACCCCAGACCATTGCGAGAATTGTCAGAAAGATGACTGTACATATTGTCAATATCAATATGATAGTTTGTCTCATGATAAGTTAGTAAAAAATTATAGGCTGGTTAAAGAAGCTATTGGCAATAAAATTATGAATCCAAAATACTATGATATGCAGGTTACTTTAATGATGATAAATGATGTAAATTTAAGGGAACTTGCTCCAAAAATTTTTGACGGACATCTTAGTACTCGCAAAAGAAAATTTACGTTTAAAAGTGATAAACCATCTAAAATTCGTTTGCAAAAAGATAAATTACTTGGTAAAATAGAAGAGAAAATCGGTGATGGCGACAAGGATATAAGGACTTTGAATTCTGATAAATTATCAACTTATATTTTAAGAGAATTCTATGAATTTGAAAATAATGAAGGTATGGAGATTGACAAAGAGTTCAGAGATTGGTATAAGTCATATTTTGCAAAGCTTGATAAAAGTGGCCATTTAATTGATTTAAAAGTTGAAGGAAACATAAATTACAACAATTTAATTGATGAATTTTATCAAGATTGCGAAGATATAAAGGAAATGAGGAGGTAATTTTTATGGGAAAATTTGGTGGATTTATGGGCGGCGGAAACAACATGCAAGCCCTTATGAAACAGGCACAAAAAATGCAGGAAGAGGCGCTTAAAGCTCAATCTGAGGTTGACGAGGCAGAGATTGAAGGTCAAGCCAGCGGTGGACTTGTTAAGGTGGTGTTGAAAGGGAATAAAACTCCGGTTTCAATTTCTATTGATCCATCTGTTGTTGATCCTGACGATACAGAGATGCTTGAAGATCTTATCCTGGCTGCATTTAATGATGCAAGTGCCAAAGCTGATGATTTTAAGGCAGAAAAAATGGGAAGATTTGGGGGCTTGATGTAATAATGGACGAGACAAATATCAAAAGTCTTGACCGCCTTACAAATGAGTTCAGCCGCCTCCCAGGTGTCGGCAAAAAGACTGCAGCAAGGTATGCATATTTTGTCGTTACCGGAAGCAGTCAGCAGGCTGAAGGTTTTGCTGATGCAATTTTAGAGGCTAAAAAATCAGTAAAATTTTGCAAAAATTGTGGAAATTTTTCTGATGGTGAAGTCTGCCATATTTGTAAAAAACGTGGTGAGAAAACTATTTGCGTTGTGAAGGAGCCAAAGGACGTGATTGCCATTGAAAAGGCACACTCTTACAGTGGCAGTTACCATGTTTTGCATGGAACAATAAATCCTCTTGCAAATGTTGCACCAAAGGATATCAAGATTGCGGAGCTTATGCAAAGAATTGCAAAAGGCGAGACCGAGGAAGTCATTTTGGCAACCAGTCCTGATGTCGAGGGTGAGGCAACAGCCATGTATATTGCTTCACTTGTGAAACCTTATGGAATAAAGGTTACAAGGAT
>JAFSVX010000005.1 GCA_017444785.1 Clostridia bacterium | reverse complement strand
TGCAAACAATCATAAACTTGCAAAGACCTCGGCAACCCCTGGAAGAACAAGGCTTGTCAACTATTTTATGTTCAATGAAAATTTCGTGGTTGTGGATTTGCCTGGCTATGGCTATGCAAAGGCCAGCAAAAGTGAGCAAAAGACTTGGGAAAATATGATAACAAGCTATTTTGCGGAAACCGATAACCTTGTTGGTATCATAATGCTTGTGGACATTCGACACACTCCAACCGAGAATGACAAGCAGATGCTTGAATATCTTTATACATATAACATTCCTATTGTGGTTTGTGCGACAAAGCAAGACAAAATTAAAAAGAGTGAGATGTCTTCAAGAACTATGGATATTGCTGGTACGCTTAAACTTGCAAAAGAAAACATCATATTGACCAGCAGTGAGACAAGATATGGAAAGGACAAAGTGATTGAGAAGATCTATCAGTTGATTGAAAACAGCAAAGGAGGGCAGAACTTATGAAAATTTTTGCAATAAGTGATCTGCACCTCAGTTTTATGGTGGAAAAGCCAATGGACATCTTTGGTGGCAATTGGGAGAATTATACTGATAAAATCAAAGCTAATTGGGAGAAAATGGTTGGTGATGACGACCTTGTTTTGATTGCTGGCGACATCAGTTGGGCAATGAAAATGGAAGAGACAAAGAAAGACTTGGAATTCATTCACAGTCTTCCTGGCAAAAAGGTGATAATCAGGGGTAACCACGAGTATTGGTGGCACTCTATTTCAAAAGTTCGTGCGATTTTGCCAGAGAGCATCTTTGCACTTCAAAATGACTGTATCCGTTTTGGTGATATGCTTATCACGGGAACGCGTGGTTGGGATGTGCCAGACGGAAACATTGAAAATAACATGTCTGCTGATGACAGAAAAATCTATGAAAGGGAAGCAATTCGCTTGCGCCTTGCCCTTGAAGATATGAAAAAGCAAAGAAAAGAGGGGGATAAGGTGATCTGCATGATGCACTATCCACCATTCACAGCAAGAGTGGAAGACACACTTTTCACTGCACTTTTTGAAGAATATAAAGTTGATACAGTGGTTTATGGCCACATTCATCAAAATCCGGGAAAGTATAAAAAGATAACTGAAAAAAGCGGCATCAAATATTATCTGACCAGCGCCGATCTGATTGGAATGGAACCTGTAAACATAATTTAAAACATACTGATATTGAATTACTTAATTAAAAATACATAATAATATCAAACAAATAGTTTTCAAACAATTGTTTGATATTTTTTATTTTTTGGCAAAAATTTGCCACTAAAACTTGACTTTTTAACAATTTGTTAATAAAAATGTTAAAAAGTGGTCAAAAGTGGTTGACATGTCTTTTAATCATTTGTATAATCAAAGTAATAAATTTAACAGGAGGTATGAAAATATGCTTATCGGAACATATCGTCATCAACTTGATGCCAAAGCTCGTTTTCGTATGCCTGGGAAATTTAAAGAAGAGCTTGAAAGCGGTTTTATCGTGGCAAAGGGAACAAATGGATGCCTATATGCATTCTCAAAGTCAAGTTTTGAAGAACTTTATAAAAAACTTGCTGATGTTCCAATGTTTGATATTGAAGCTCAAAAGCCTATTCGTGCACTTCTCGCTTCTGCTTTTGAAACAGAGGAAGATGCACAGGGAAGAATTCTTCTTCCAAAAGAACTTCGCGCCTATGCCAAACTTGAAAAAGACATTGTTACAATTGGCGTTGGAAATCGCGTAGAGATTTGGGCAGAAGAAACTTATAACGAATACAACGATGATGGCGGATTTGACAGTGCCGCAAGCGAACTTTCAAAATATGGAGTTTAATATGCAGTTTTGCCATATTCCTGTACTTTTGAAGCCAACCATTGACAATCTTAACATAAGGCCAAACAAAATCTATGTTGATTGCACCATTGGTGGGGCGGGTCACTCTGAAAAAATCCTTGAAAGCAACAAAACTTGTAAACTTGTTGGAATTGACCAAGATGATGATGCGATTGAGGCAAGCACTGCAAGACTTGAAAGGTTTGGAAAGAGAGTAACAATCGTTAAAAGTAACTTCAAAGACATAAAGCAAGTTCTTTCCGACCTTAAAATCCAGAAAGTTGATGGGATACTTGCTGATCTTGGTGTATCCAGCCATCAGATAGACACTGCAAATCGTGGATTTTCTTTCAGATTTGATGCTCCACTCGATATGCGAATGGATAGGTCAAGAAAACTGACCGCAAAAGAAGTGGTAAACACTTACAGCGAGGAAAAACTCAAGAAGATCATAAAAGATTTTGGAGAGGAAAAATTCGCTGGCTCAATCGCAAAGAAAATTGTTAAAGTAAGAAAGCAGACACCTATTGAAACGACTAAACAGCTTGAAGAAATTATCCTTTCATCTGTGCCAAGATATCGCGGAAATGATGGCTCTTCAAACGTTCAAAGAACCTTCCAAGCAATACGTATTGAGGTCAATGGCGAGCTGGAAATCCTTGAAGACTTCATAAAAGATGCGGTGGAATGCTTAAATGAAAATGGCAGGCTTGCGATAATCACATTCCACTCACTTGAGGACAGAATTGTCAAACATACATTTTTGGACCTTGCAACTGGTTGCACTTGTCCAAGTGACTTTCCCGTCTGCGTGTGCGGAAGAAAACCTCAAGTAAAAATAATAACAAAACATCCAATCATTGCTGATGAAGAGGAACTGAAACAAAACAGGCGATCTTCCAGCAGTAAACTGAGAGTTATAGAGAAAATATAACCTCAACAAATATAAAAATAACACAAAGGAGGCAACAATTATGATAGATTTCGAGACTAAAACGACAACCGAGCAAAGAAAAACTCAAAGCCGTACTTTATTCGAGCCTGATTTTCAACCAATTTCCTATGGCAAAGTGGTTGACACAACCATTTATGCTGAGCCTGAGTTTGAAATTGAAAAACCAATCTCTTTTGGTAAAGATTTTTCTGATCAAGACCAAGCTAATAGATCATACATAAAATCTCATGGTGACAGAGAAATTGTTGCCCATGGTGATACAGAAATCGTAGCTCACGGGGACAGAGAAATCGTGGCTCACGGAGACAGAGAGATCGTTGCAAAACAAAATGGTAAAATAAAATTGAATACAAGAGGAAAAATTGCAGTTACAGTTTACTCAATCATTGTTGCAATCTTCATGGCATTTGCAATTTACAGTGGTGTTATGATTGCCTCATACAGCTCTCAAATCGCTGCAAAATCAGAGATTGTTGCAAGACAGGAGCAAGTCATAAACAGCTTAAGCTCAACATATAATAGCCTAGGCGAAAGTGACAGCATTTATGTTTCAGCATCTGAATTTGAAGCAATTTCAGAGGCTAATACGACTCACATTTCAGACTTTGAGATGGCAGAAAGATCAAAAACTCAAGTTTCAACAAACTGGTTTGAAGATCTCTGCGAGAAAATAAGAAAATTGTTCAGCTAGGTTTCGCCTGTTAACGCTTTAAAGCGAGGGGCGAGCATGCAAACTAAATACACTTATGTTTCAATTAAAAAAAGGTTATTTGCCGTAATGATGGCGATAACCTTTTTTTTGCTTGCCCTTTCAATAAGATTGCTTGTGCTTCAGGTGGTTGACAGTGAAAAGATTGTTGAAAAAGCCTATGGACAGTGGCTTCGTGATCTGCCTATGACCGCGAAGCGCGGAGATATTGTTGATCGCAATGGAGCGAGTATTGCGACAAGCTATACAACATATGACATCTATGTTCGCCATGCGGATATTGAAAGTGAAGAGGCGGTTACTAATGTTCTTGCAAATGCAACTGGAAAAAGTTATGATGAAGTATTTGAAAAGGTATCGAAAAGGGGATACAGTGAGGTTTTGGTGGCCTCAAAACAGGAAAAAGAGGTGGTAAATTATATCATCAAAAACTATCAAGAGGGAATTTTTTTCACTGAAAATACTTCAAGACAATATACCTATGGAGATTTATTGACACAAATTCTTGGGTTTGTCAGCAGTGATGGAAATGGTCAGAGTGGCCTTGAAGCAAAATACAACAAATATCTTAAAGGTGTCAACGGCTTAAGCTTGGTGGAAAGCGATTTGAAAGGCACCACGCTTTCATCATCACTCTCATACTTTTTGCCTGCTATCGATGGCCTGAATGTTCAGCTTACCATTGACCTGAATATTCAGCGTGAAGTGGAAGAGATAATAGAGCGCGCAAGAGTGGAAAATGGGGCGAAAAGTGCCTCTGCAATTGTCATGGATCCAGAGAGTGGTGAAATACTTGCAATTTGTACAAAACCGTCCTATGACCTAAATTGTGTGCCTCGTGATGACATCAAGACATTGCTTGAACTCTCAAGAGCAACAGTTCTGACTGATGTTTATGAGCCTGGATCAACTTTTAAAATCATTACAACTGCGATTGCGTTAAACGAAGGTGTAACAAGTGTGCATGACTACTTTTATTGTGGTGGTTTCAGGATTGTAAATGGTGTCAAAATCAACTGCCACAGAAGAAGTGGGCATGGAAGCCAAAGCCTTGAGCAGGGTTTGAAAAACTCTTGCAACTGTGTGTTTATGGAGCTTATCCGTCGTATTGGGCTTGAAAAATTTTATGATTATTTGGAAAAATTTGGAATAACGACTGGCTATGGTGTGGATTTTCCAGGTGAAGGCAGAGGGGTGCTTATGCCTAAAAGTATTGTTAAAGATGGCGACCTTTTTCGAATGGGATTTGGTCAGTCAATCGCAATAACTCCGCTTGAACTTATAAACTCGGTATGCACTGCCATAAACGGAGGCAGACTGATGCAGCCACATTTTGTAACAAAAATAGCTACCGCTGACGGAAATGTGGTCTTTGAAAATAAATCAAGCTTTCTTAGTCAGGTGCTGAGTCCGTCCGTTTCTGTGGATTTGAATAAGATGCTTCGAGAGGTTGTTTCGTCCGGTGGTGGAAAGCATGCAAAGATTGATGGCTATGACATTGGAGGAAAGACAGGAACTGCACAAAAGTACCAAAATGGTGCGATTGCTGATGGAAAATATGTGGCGTCATTCATAGGCTTTTATCCAACAGATAAACCAAGGTATACGGTGTTGGTTGTTGTTGATGAGCCAAGTGGAGCCTATTATGGCGGAGTGGTAGCTGCGCCGGTTGCTAAAAGTATTTTTCAGGCGATTTTTGACACTTGTGAGACACCAAGAGATGAAAATTTATACAGCAGGGACCGTTTGGAGCATGCCGATATTAAGGTGCCAAATTTGATTGGGAAAACCCTGACTGAGGCTGTCAGAATTTTGACTGCGCTTGGGCTGCAATATCTTACCATGGGGGAAGGTGAAAAAGTGAAAGATACTATTGCGGCGGCGGGATCTATGGTAAGCAGTGGTGATATTGTGCTTTTGATGTTTTAAAGGGGGAGATATGAAAAAAAAGATAAAAGTAAAAAATCTTATTGATAAAACTATGCAGGTGTTTGGTGATGAAAGAACGGAGATTAAAAGTCTTTCGCACAACTCAAAACAAATTGGTAAAAATGGTTTGTTTTTCGCGATCAATGGCACAAATGTCAATGGTGAGGAGTATTCTCTTGAGGCGGTGAAAAATGGAGCAGTTTGCGTTGCTTCTGAAAGGAAACTTGATTTGCCAGAAAATGTTTGTCAAATAGTATGTGAAAATATAAGGCAGACGATGAGTAAAATTGCCTCAAAATTTTATGGCAATGCAAGTAAAAGTATGTTTATCATTGCAGTAACAGGAACAAATGGTAAGACGACAACGACATATATGCTTGCAAGCGTTTTTAAAAAGGCAGGGAAGAAAGTTGGCATTATTGGAACAAATGGAATATTTATTGAAAATCAAAAAATAGGTCAAAATTTGACCACCCCTGATCCCATTGATCTTCAAAAAACTTTTGCTGTTTTTAAAGAAAATGGGGTGGATGTGGTGTGTATGGAATTTTCAGCCCATGCCCTTGAACTCCAGAAAAATTGGGGTATTATGACAGACATAGCACTTTTTACAAATCTCACACAAGACCATCTTGATTTCTTTAAGACCATGGAAAAATATGGTCAGGCAAAGGCAAAACTTTTCACCAAAGAGTTCACGAAAAAAGCGGTTATCAATGCCGATGACGATTTTGGATATGACCTTTTCAAAAATATCAAAATGCCAGCGATCGCCTATTCAAGAGAGAAAAATAGAAATTTTCAGAGGCTTGCAAACTGCAACATTGTTGCCTTCGATGAGCAAATTTGCGAAGAGGGTAAAGGTCAAGACTTTTTGGTCAAAGTCTTTTCAAAACAGCAGGCAATTCATTTAAATCTTGATGGTGGGTTCAACGTATCAAATGCTCTTGGTGTGATTGGGGCAGGCTATTTTGCAGGACTCTCACTTAAAACTATTGCTGCAGGGCTTAATAAACTTGACTCTGTTGAGGGAAGATTTAATACCTTTTTGATAAATGGCATAAAAGTTATTATTGACTATGCCCACACGCCTGACGGAATTTTAAATATACTTCAAGCAGCACGTGAGCTTGCCGGGGAAAATCGGATTATCTCGGTTTTTGGTTGTGGGGGAAATCGTGACAGCTCAAAGCGAAAAATCATGGGGGAAATATCCTGCAAAAATGCTGACTTTACTTTTATTACCTCAGACAATCCACGCTTTGAAGATCCCCTTGGAATTGCCAAGCAGATTGAAGAGGGTTTTGATAAAAATAGCTATAAAATAGTGCTTGACAGAAAACAGGCAACTAAAGAGGCGATAGGCTTTGCAAAGCCTGGCGATATTGTGGTGCTTGCAGGTAAGGGTGCGGAAGATTATTTAGACATAAAAGGTCAAAAGATATTTTACAGCGACAAAGTGGTTGTGGAAGAATTAAAAAAGGAATTTGAAGCACATACTAGTAAGAGTTAAAAAATTATAGCAGATTTTAATGGCAATTTTGTTTGAAATTTCTGATTTAATTTCACAAGGTATTCTTGAAAAATTGGCAATGCAGTTCTAAATAAAGGCGGTGGATTATGGTAACAGATTATTTTATCTATGTTGAGGCGATGGTGATAAGTTTTCTTTTGACGCTTTTTATCTCACCGTTTGTGGTCAGTTTTATGCGCAAAGAAAAAATAAAACAAACAATACTTCACTATGTTGACAACCACAGTCAAAAGGCTGGTACGCCAACAATGGGTGGAATTATCTTTTTGCTCAGTATCAGCATTGTCGCATATATTTTCTTTTCTGCTCAAAGCGTGCTTGCAGGGATAAGTTTGCTTGTGTTTATGGGCTATGGGCTGACTGGATTTCTTGACGATTTCATAAAGATAAAATTCAAAAGAAATCTTGGACTTCGTGCCTATCAAAAGATTATTTTTCAGTTTGCAATAGCTGTGACTGTTGCCATTTTTGCCTATAAAAATCAGTTCGTTGGTGGAAAACTTTTTGTTCCTTTCACAAACATCACTGTTGACATTGGCTGGTGGATAATTCCTCTTGTAATTGTTGTTTTTATCGCTTGCACCAACAGTGTAAATCTCACTGACGGCCTTGACGGGCTTGCGTCAAGCACCACAATGTGCTATACAATTTCCATGGTTGCACTGATGTTTCTTGCGATTGCATTTAAGCTTGACGGTGCAAACAGCCTTTATATTTTGGAGTATAAAAACCTGATACTCCTTGGATTTGTAGTGATTGGGGCGATGATCTGCTTTCTTGTCTTCAACTGTTTTCCTGCAAAGATTTTCATGGGAGATACTGGCTCGCTTGCGCTTGGGGCATTTGTTGCGTGCATAGCAGTCTTTTCTCGAATGACGCTTTATATTCCAATTCTTGGGTTTATGTTTGTGCTCTCTTCGCTGTCAGTGATCATACAAGTTGCATATTATAAAATGACGAAGAAAAGAGTATTTCTGATGGCGCCACTGCATCACCACTTTGAAAGAAAGGGTGTGCACGAGGTGAGAATAGTTGTGGTTTACAGCGTCATAACGGTTGTAATTGGAGCGGTCACACTGCTTCTTGAAATGATACTCTGATAAGCTTTCTCTTCGTCAAAGGAGAGAATATGAAATCACTTGTCATTGGCGCAGGAAAAAGCGGAAAGAGTGCTATTAAACTTTTGAAAAAATTGGGATATACCACATTTTTGATTGACGATAAAAAGACCTGCTTGACAGAGCATCTTAAGGAAAAACTCTTGAAAGATTTGGACTTGGTCGTCGTCAGCCCAGGTGTTCCGCTTGACAATTCTTTTGTGCAAGAGATTTCGAATAAGGGCATTGAAATCATTGGCGAGTTTGAGCTTGGCGCAAGGCTATTGCGATGCAAAAGCATTGCAATCACTGGCACAAACGGAAAGACCACCACGACAAGTTTGGTGGGGCATATTCTTTCTGAATCTGGGGAAAGTACTTTTGTTGGGGGAAACATAGGTGTTCCGGTTTCCTCTTTTTGCTTGCAAACAAAAAATGATGATGTCAGCGTGCTTGAAGTTTCAAGTTTTCAGCTTGAATCGAGCCCTCTTTTTCATCCGCATATTGCAGCGATTTTAAACATCACGCCCGACCATCTCAACCGCCATAAGACTATGGAAAATTATATAAAAGCGAAGCTTAACATCTTCAAAAACCAGACATACAAGGACTATGCGGTAATCAACCTTGATGATGAGATTTTAAGTCAGCAGGATTTTTCTTTTGTAAAATCAGAAATCTATTATTTTTCCACAAAAGTTGAGTGCAAAGGTTGTTATGTTAAAAATGGTTGCATATATTTTAATGACGGGGTGGTCAGTCAGTTCGTGATGCGAACCGCGGACATTTCCTTAAAGGGGGAGCATAACCTTTCAAACGTGCTTGCAGGGCTTCTCTGCGTGATTCTTTACGGCTTGCCACTTGCTGGGCTTTCGGGCTTTGTCAAAAGCTTTCAAGGGGTAAGTCACAGGCTGGAGTTTGTTGCAGAGATAAACGGCGTCAGCTTCATAAACGACAGCAAGGCCACAAACATTTCAAGCACGCTTGTGGCAATGAAGGCTATGACCGAGCACACCACCGTCATTTTGGGTGGAAGTGACAAGGGGTGCGAGTTTGACGAATTATTTGAGTCTGTTCCCGTCTTAATTAAAAATTTTGTTGTGATTGGTGAAACAAAGCAGAAAATCTTGGCGGCGGCAGCCAGAAAAAATGTGTCAAATGTGTATGCCTGTCAAACTTTCAAAGAGGCGATAAACTTTGCTTATGAATTGTCTGAAAGTGGAGAGTGTGTTTTGCTTTCACCAGCCTGTGCAAGTTTTGATATGTTTTCAAATTTTGAAGAGCGTGGCAAGGCTTTTTCAAAGTTTGTGAAGGAGCTTGAGAAAAGTGAAAATCGCAAAATTTCAAATAAAGAAGGCAAAAAGACAGCCAAGGATTGATTATATCCTTGTTTTCAGTGTGCTTTTGCTTGTTTTGTTTGGAATTTTGATGGTCTATTCTGCGTCATACTATGGGGCAGAGTTGACCTATGGCGATAAATATTTTTTTATGAAAAAGCAGATTGTGGGCGCAGTGCTTGGGCTTGCTGGCATGGTGGCGATGTATTTTGTGCCATACCAGAAACTGAAAAACATAAGGTGGGTGGCACTTGGACTTTCGGTGGTGCTTCTTGCGCTTGTGTTTGTGCCCGGGCTTGGCGTGAAAGTGTATGGCGCAAGGCGTTGGATTAACCTTGGGCTTTTTACCATGCAACCGTCAGAGCTTGCGAAGTTTGCCTTTGTGCTTTTTGCAAGCGTCAGCCTTTCAAATGCAAAGCGCAATGTGAAAGAGTTTAAGGGGATACTTCCAACAATCTGCGTTGGTGGGCTTATTTGTCTGCTTATCATTGCCGAGCCAAACATGTCCATCACAATGTGCGTTGGCATCACTATGGTATGTATGCTTTTTGTTGGGGGAATAAGTGCCAAACATTTTTGTTTGCTTTTGATACCTATTGTTGCACTTGTGCCTGTGCTTATTTTTATGGAGCCATACCGCCTTCGCCGACTTGTTGCATTTTTGAATCCTTGGGAGTCTGCAAGTGGGGAAGGCTTTCAGCTTGTGCAGTCACTTTATGCCATTGCAAACGGAAATATGTTTGGTGTGGGGCTGTTTAACTCACGTCAAAAATATCTGTTTTTACCCTTTGCTGAATCCGACTTTATTTTCTCAATAATCGCCGAAGAGCTAGGTTTTTTGGGAGTTATGTGTGTCATAGTACTATATCTTTTGGTCATTTGGCGGGGTATCAAAACAGCAAAAAATGCAACCACACGATTTGGCTGCTATCTTTCAACAGGCATCACCACAATTATAGCCACTCAGCTTCTCATCAACATCGCTGTCGTCACCGGCTCGATTCCACCAACCGGGCTTCCGCTTCCGTTTATCAGCGCCGGCTCAACAAGTTTGGTGGTGTTTATGAGTGCAATTGGTGTGGTGTTAAATATTAGTAAACAAAGCAAGATTTAACGCCTTGCTTCATATGCTGTTGACAAATAAGTGGAATTGAATTAAAATAACACTGAGGAATATAAAATGGAAATTTTAGAAAATGTGTTGAGTGAAGAACTTGGTCAAATATTTGATGAAAATAATCAAAATTTTGTATCGGATAGAGATTGTTTGTTTGATGATAACTTTTTAAAACTTGTTGCAGTTAAAAATGGTCATGCTGTTGCTTTTATGACATTATATGTAGGTTCTGATTTTATTGAGAAAGAAGAGTACCCTATAAAATTAAATGTAACAGAAAAATCCGTGTATGTTTGGAATGGTATAACCAAAAAAGGCTGTGAAGGTAAAGGATATCAATCACAATTAATGCAATATATGAAAAATAAATTTTACGATTATGATATATACAATGTTGTTGACATTTCAAATAAAGCAAGTAATCATGTTTGCGAAAAATCGGGTTTTAAAAAAATATTAAACTTTTCAAAAGAATATGATGGAGCGATAGAAAATTTTGCATTGTATAAAATTACAGCAACAAAAGATTTAATAAATGAAAAATAATTTTCAGTGCAATAACAGGTCTTGAGCAGGCTCGATACCGCCCACAGGCCTGCCGTTGCCGTTTATCTCAGCAGGCAGCACAAGTTTGGTGGTGTTTATGAGTGCTGTGGGTGTAGTCCTTAACATATCAAAGCAGAGTAAAATTTGACTCTGCTTATTTTTTGTGAAAAATTTGGGTGAATTTGATACATATTAAGGAAAAATGTGTTATACTTGTGCTAAGTTATAAGGGGTATAAGTTATGAAAGATTATTCCATAATTATAAAATTCGTTGAGCAGGAACTGAGTAAGGACAACAGCGGACATGGATTGCAGCATGCACTGAGGGTGTTTCACGATGCACAAAAAATTTATGAGAAAGAGGGTGGAGATGAAAAAATAATTCTTTCATCAGCCTTACTGCATGATACTGTTGATAAAAAACTATTTGATAATTTTGAAGAAAGAATTGCCTATGTGTCAGATTTTTTAAAATTAAATAATTACACAGATGAAGAGATAAAAGAAATAGTTTACATCATATCAAATATATCATGGAATAATGGTGAAAATAAACAGCTTAACAATCTGAATGCAAAAATTGTCAGAGATGCCGATAGGCTTGACGCTATTGGTGCAATAGGAATTGTGAGAACGACCGAATATGGAAATTCAAAACACAGAGATTTTTACAATGCTGAGAATTTGACACTTCAAGATGGAAAAATTATGTTCAATAAAGTCAACAATTCAACTCTTTCGCATTTTTATGAAAAGCTGTTATTGCTGACTGACCTTATGCATACTGAAACTGCCAGACAAATGGCAAATAAAAGACATCAGTTTATGATAAGTTTTCTTGATGAATTTTATGATGAACTTTAAAAAGCAGGGCGAGTGCCCTGCTTTTTTTGAAAAGTTTGTAAAAAGATAGGTGTTTTTGAAATTTTTGTGTTATTATTTAAGTGTCAAGAAAAAAGGTGGTAATTATGACAACAGTTTATTTGGTAAGACATTCTGAAACGTTTTATGATCTTAAAGGTGAAGTAAAAGCACATGACGCACTGCAACTGACCAATGAAAAAGATATATTGGGTGTCAGGGGTGAAAAATATGCAGAAAAAGTTGCAAAAGAATCAGAGTTCAAGAACATAGACGTTGTTTGGGCATCACATTTTGTCAGGGCTATGGCAACTGCAAAATATTTTGCAGCAAGAAACAACACAAGGGTGAATATCGATGCCAGATTGGGTGAAAGATGGGCAGGTGATGTTGGCTCTTGGGGTGGACGTCCAAAAGGATATTTTGAAAAACAGTTCTATGAAGAAGATTACAGATATCTTCAGGGAGAGTCTCAAAGGGATGTTGCAACAAGAATGAGAGAGGCGCTGTTTGAAATTGTAAAAGCTAATTTAAATAAACGAATTTTGATAGTTTCGCACTATACTGCAATCACTTTTTTACTAAAATCACTGTGTGATGTGACCATAGGTGAAACAATTAAACAAAAAACCATAAAGTTTAATGATAAAGTGATTTTTGAAGGGGATTTAGGTTTTTGTGAAACTTTTAAACTTGAGTTCGACGATAATTTGAATTTAAAATCAATTGTGAATATAAAAAATAAAAAATTTAAATAAAATTTCAAATGAAAAGTCAAATAAAAAATTGAAGCAGAGCCACATGCTCTGCTTTTTGATTGTTATTTATTATTGAGAATTTAATCTTTCAAATTATTGTAAATTTAATCTTCCAAACCAAGGAGATAGTCGGTGGAAACGTTGAAAATGGTGGAGAGCTTTGCAAGTTGCTCCAGATTGCACTCACGCTGACCAAGTTCCCAATAACTTATGGTGCGAAGATTGACAAAAAGCAGATTTGCCAATTGTTGCCTTGACAAACCTTTTTCAAGTCTGAGTTCTTTAAGTCTTTCTGGAAATTTAATCATTTATTATATTTTAGAACAAAATGTTCAAAAATACTTGACATGGAACATTTTGTTCTATATAATTAAATTATTCAAATTAAAAGGAGAAAAAATATGAAAAAAATTAAGAAAATTTTATGTCTTTGCTTTGCTTTGTTTGCGCTTGCAATGCCATTGGTGTTTACAGGTTGTGATCTGAATGCGGGAAATGATGATAAAAAAGGAAATGTGCAACCACACATTGAGGTGACAGGTGTCCCAACAGCATATTTTGTCGGTGATGAATTTCCATATAATAATGCGCTTATAAAGTATTACGCATCTAAAGATGCAACAGAATATACTGCATACAGACTTAAAGCTGAAAATCTTATTGGATTTTCAACTGAGACAGCTGGAACATTTGAGGCAACGGTTCTTTATGATGATTTACATTTTGAGTTTGAGTATAAAGTTTATCGAGTTCAAAATGTTGTTAATAAAGTTTTTAATGAATCTATTGGTGCTGGTAGCTTAAAGTTCTCACAAGGAAGATCTTTTACTGTTGTTACAGAAAATGGCTTATACCAGGAATTAATTGGTAGTGAAAATATTAATAAAAGTTGGTCAATAATAGAAAATGATCATTTTTATACGTATAATTTACAGTTAAATAAGGATACAAATGAAGTGCAAAGTGCTACAAAAAGTCTACTAACAGGTGAAAGATATAATTCGGTAACAAATTTTCTGAATTGGTTTTGGGATCAATTTACATTTTTAAATATTGATGATACAATTGTTTTTAATAGTAATTTTAAAAATGGAAGTGGGATTATCAGTGTTAGTTCACAAAATAATGATAACCTTACTCAAATAACTTTAGATAATTGGAAAGTAATTAGTCTTAATACAGGAGATATTGATACATACACCATTGAATATGATGCAAGTTTTACAATTCCTGCTATGCCAAATATTGCTTGGATTGAAGAATAAGTTTACATAAATAATACTTTAAAAAGCCGATATTTTGGTCGGCTTTTTAGTTTGTTTCTTTTTCACCAAAAGTTTGGGTTTGCCATAAAGTAAAGTATAGATTATTCAAAGGTGAAAAGTTATGGATCAATTTGTTATTCGTGGCGGCAAAAGGGTTGGGGGAAGCATTGAAGTTGATATAAGCAAAAATGCTACGCTTCCCATCATTGCCGCTTGTATACTTACTGACGAGGAAATTGTGCTTGAGAAAATTCCAAACATTATTGACGTTCACAAGATGCTGGAAATCCTTGAGTGGATGGGGGCGAGTGTGAAAATTTTTGGTGAAAGTGCGGTAATATGCACCAGTGATATTTCAAGGCCGGAAATTCCTTCCGAGCTTGCGAAAGAGATAAGATCCTCAATCTTTATGCTTGGGCCACTTTTGGCAAAGTATAAGGTGGCGAGGGTGGCTTATCCTGGTGGTTGCGACATTGGAAGTCGGCCTATTGATCTTCACCTTGCGGGGCTCAAAGACCTTGGGGTAATTATGCAAGAGGACTATGGCTTTATTGACTGTGATGCAAAAAATATGAGGTCAGGCATGGTTCATCTTGATTTTCCAAGCGTGGGCGCAACTGAAAATATCATGATGGCGGCGGTTTTGCTTGATGGCGAGACCACTATTTTGAATGCGGCAAAAGAGCCAGAAATTGTGGATCTTGCAAATTTTATAAACAAGATTGGTGGCAAAATTTATGG
>JAFSVX010000043.1 GCA_017444785.1 Clostridia bacterium | reverse complement strand
TTCATTTTTACAATAAGATCAATGAAATATGGTGATCTTCAATTATTTAAGGTTTTTGTTGCTGGTTTATTAATTATTTATACGTGCGAAATTTGTCGAATTTTTTATTTAATAACAAATTATTTGCCTTATTTGAGATGATGTGATATTATTATAATGAGACTGAATAGGAGAATTATATGTTAGCAGTTGTAAAGAGTTTTGGGCTTAACGGCCTTACAGGGTTTAAGGTTGATGCGGAAGTTGATATATCTTTGGGTCTTCCAAAGTATGACGTTGTTGGTCTTCCTGATACTGCAGTAAAAGAGTCAAAAGATCGTGTGAGGTCTGCAATAAAAAACAGTGGTTATAAATTTCCAATAAATAAAGTTACTGTCAATTTGGCGCCTGCAAACAAGAAGAAGGAGGGACCAATCTTTGACCTTGCCATTGCCTCTGGAATTCTTCGTGCAACAGGTCAGATTGAAAATCCAAAAGTAACTGAATTTATACTTATTGGTGAGCTGGGACTTGATGGAACACTCAGACCAGTCAATGGGCTTTTGCCAATCTTGATTTCTGCGCGTGAGCAGGGTTATACAAAATTTATTGTTCCAATGCAAAATTCAAAAGAGGCGAGCTATATTGAAAATATAGAGGTCTTTGCCTTTGAAAAGTTGAAAGATGTTGTTGAATTTTTGCAAGGAATAAAAGATATTTCGCCTGTTGAGAATAAGGTTTGGAAATGTGAGCCGGGCTATTCGCATGAAGATTTTGCACGAGTTCGCGGTCAGGCTGTGGCAAAAAGGGCTATGGAGATTGCTGTTGCTGGTGGACACAATATTTTGATGGTTGGGCCACCGGGAAGTGGTAAGACCATGCTCGCAAGGTGTGTGCCATCAATCTTGCCAGATCTTACTTTTGATGAAGCTTTGGAAATAACCAAAATTCACAGCGTTGCTGGGGTTCTTGATCAAAATAAAGGAATAATCACAAGCAGGCCATTTCGTGCGCCTCACCACACTGCAACAAAGATTGCTCTTTCTGGTGGTGGAAAAGATGCGAAACCTGGTGAAGTCAGCCTTGCACACAATGGGGTGCTCTTTCTTGATGAACTGCCAGAATACAGCCGTGACTCTTTGGAAATTCTTCGTCAGCCACTTGAAGATGGCATCATCACGGTATCGCGTGCGGTTGGCAGTGTGGAATATCCAGCAAACTTCATCTTGGTCGCAAGCATGAATCCATGTCCTTGTGGAAACTATGGATCAAGAGAGTTGCAATGCTCTTGTGCACCAAGTGCTATTCACAGATATTTGAAAAAACTTTCTGGTCCACTTCTTGATCGAATTGATCTTAAAATTGACGTGGACAGGGTGGCTTTTGTGGATCTTAAAACTGATAAACTTGAGGAGTCAAGTGCAGAGGTTAAAAAGCGTGTGGACGCTGCAAGAAAAATTCAACTTGAAAGATTTAAAGGTGAAAAGATCTATTCAAATGCGAAAATGAACACAAGGCTGCTTAAAAAATATTGTGTGCTTGATGATGAAAGTTTGAAAATCATTGAAGACGCATTTGAAAGATTTCATATGTCTGCACGTGGCTATAACCGAATACTTAAAGTTGCAAGAACCATCGCAGATCTTGACGCAAGTGAAAATATTATGCCAGAGCATGTTGCCGAGGCTTTGTCTTACAGAACTATCGAGAAGGTGATGCTATGACAAAAATTACATCAGTTTTGGCATATCTTGATAAGCTTGGCGTGGGCTATAAAGCACTGAGATTTTTTGCTGAAAATTTCGTTTTAAATGATTTTGAAAATGAATTTAAAACAAAGAAGGATTTGATTGTAAAAAATCTTGGTGAGGCAATCTATTTGAAACTAAAAAACGCAATTTCGAGTGAAAATATAGTGAAAAACGGCCTAGAAATGCAAAAATATGGCATAAATGCGATTTCTGTGCTTGACGGAGAATATCCGGCAAGTCTCAAAAATTTGGAAGATTTCCCGGTTGTTTTATACTTTAAAGGTGACATAAGTTTGCTTAAAAACAAGAGCATCGCTATAATTGGAACTCGCACTCCAACCTTTTATGGAAGAGAGGTCACTTCATTTTTTGCGCGTGAGCTTGCTAATGCTGGACTTGTGACTGTTTCTGGTCTTGCGTATGGTCTTGACAGTGAAGTGGCTGTGGGAACAATGGAAGTGAAGGGAAAGACAATTGCTGTGCTTGGTGGTGGGCTTGACAAAATCTATCCCGAGCAGAATACCTTTCTTGCTGAAAGGATTGTTGAAAATGGTGGGCTGTTGATTTCTGAATATCCACTGTTTCGTGCACCGGCAAAATATTCTTTTCTTGCAAGGAACAGAATTATCAGTGGTCTCAGCCTTGGCATTGTCATTGCAGAGGCAGGGAAAAGGAGCGGGACGCTCAACACTGCAAAGCATGCTCTTGATCAAGGCAAAGAACTTTTTGTGGTGCCGGGAAGCATCTTCTCTTCTGCAAGTGATGGAACAAATGCTCTTATTGAGGAACTCCCAGAAACCTTTACAATATCACCAAAAAAGGTGCTTGAAAGGTTGAACATAAAGCCGGCAAATTCTGAAAAAGAGAATAAAAAAATTCAAATAGGGCAAGATGAAACATTGATAGTTAAAACACTCTATGAATGTGAAATGGACTTTGACACTCTTGCAGGCAAAACTGGAATTTCTCCAAAAACTTTGCTTAGTTTGTTGACAAGAATGGAAATAAGTGGTTTAATAAAAAAATTACCAGGCAATTTTTACTCGTTGTAAAAGGAGGGGTTGCAGGTAACTGTTATCCATTATATATAGGGATTATGTAAAAGGATTATGTAAGTGGATAAAATCAGGAAATGAACTATAGGATTTGAAATTGAATTTAAGACGAGGTAATTTATGAAATTAGTTCTTATTGAAGGTGTTGGTAAACAGCCAGCGGTTCAAAAATATTGTGGAAAAGGATACAGAGTTGTTCCAACCTTTGGTCATATGGCGGATCTTCCGGTTCGTGGACTTGGGGTGGACATAAATAATAACTTTAAACCAGAATACGTGGTTGAAGGTGACAAGAAAAAAGTCGTAGCAAATCTTAAAAAAGAGGCTGAAAAAGCTGAAGAAATTATATTTGCAACCGACCCTGACCGTGAAGGAGAGGCTATCGCTTGGCACGCTGCGAACTTACTTGGGGTGGACTTCACAAAGCCTGTTCGTATTGAATTTAACCAAATAAGCCATGATGCAGTTCAAAAAGGTTTAGCAAATCCAAGACCAATCAACATGGATCTTGTCAATGCTCAGCAGGCAAGGCGTGTGCTTGACAGACTCGTTGGTTACAAGTTGACTCCACTTCTTTGCAAAAAAATTCAAAGCAAGCTTTCAGGTGGGCGTGTTCAATCGGTTACACTCAAGCTTGTTGTTGACCGCGATCGCGAGATTGAAAACTTTAAACCAGAAGAATATTGGACACTGTCAGTTGACCTTACAAAAGGTGGTGCTAAAGAAAAATTTAAAGCCACACTTGTTTCAGGTTCTCAGAAGAAAGTGAAAACTAAAGAGGATATGGACAAGATTTTGGCAGAACTTGAAGGGCAAGACTTTGTTGCGACTTTTGTCAAAAAATCTGTGACAACTTCCAGCCCAAGCGCTCCTTTTGATACCGCTTCAATGAACCAAGAGGCAGGCAACAAACTTGGTCTTTCGCTTAAACAAATCACTGCAACTGCGCAAACTCTTTATGAGGGTGTTGAGGTTGCCGGCGAAGGTAAGATGCCACTTGTAACATACATAAGAACTGACTCTGTCCGTGTTGCACCTGAAGCGCAAGTCATGGCAAAAGAATATATTGAAGAGAAATTTGGCAGAGACTATCTCCCTGAAAAACAGAGATTTTATAAAAACAAAAAAGATGCTCAGGACGCTCACGAGGCAATAAGGCCAATCAGTTTGAAAGTGACTCCTGAGAGCATTAAAGATAAAGTCCAAAAGAATTACTATCGACTTTATAAACTTATCTATGACAGATTTTTGGCAAGCCAAATGGCTGATGCAAAATATAACTCACTTTCAGTTGATATTGAGGCAAATGGCCATAAATTCAAGACAACTGGCAGAGCACTGATTTTTGAGGGATACACTGCAGTTTATAACAACCAGCCGGATAAAGATGAGGACGGTGAGGATATCTCTTCAAAACTTCCAGCAATTGAAAAAGATGACACATTTAAAATGCTTGATAAAAAGGCTGACCAAAAGTTCACAAAACCACCTGCAAGATACACAGAAGCTTCCCTCGTCAAAGAGATGCGTGATAAAGGCATTGGTCGTCCTGCGACTTACTCTCAGACAGTGACATTGCTTCAGACAAGAAAGTATCTTGAAAAGCAAGCACATGCGCTGATTTCAACCGAGCTTGGACGCGTTGTTGTTGACCTTCTGACAAAGTATTTCAAAGACATTATGGATGTCGGATTTACTGCAGATATGGAGGACAAACTTGATGACATCGAGTTTGGCGGAAAAGAATGGCAAAAGGTTATATCTGACTTTTATGGCAATTTTGATGCAGAACTTAAAACTGCATTTTTGGACGGAGCAAAAAGCAAACTTCCAGATGAAGAGAGTGACGTTGTTTGCGATAAGTGTGGAAGCAAGATGGTTATAAGAACAGGAAAATTTGGAAAATTCCTTGCTTGTCCAAACTTCCCAAAGTGTAGAAACACAAAGCCGCTTGAAGAAGAGCAAACAGTCATTGTTGGCAAATGTCCAAAGTGTGGCAAAAATGTTAAACGTCTTAAAACTAAAGCGGGAAAATTCTTCTATGGATGTGAGGGGTATCCCGACTGCGACTTCAAATCTTGGGATATTCCTGCAGGGGAGAAATGCCCAAACTGTAATACTGACATGATCAAAAAAATTTACAGCACTAAACAGATTATCTCTTGTCCAAAATGTAGCTTTTCAAGACAAGAAAAAATAGTGAAGGAAAAAGATGAAAAATCAGAGAATTAAAATTATTGGAGGCGGACTTGCTGGTTGCGAGGCCGCCTATCAGCTTTCTAAAAGAGGATTCAAAGTGGATCTTTACGAGATGAAGCCACTGAAATTTTCCCCTGCACACTCAAGCGAGAATTTGGCAGAGATTGTTTGCAGTAACTCATTCAAAAGCACGCTTTTATCCACAGCATCAGGTTGCTTGAAAGCAGAGCTTGAAATACTTGATTGTCTGCTTTTAAAAATTGCAAAAGAGTGCAGTGTTCCGGCTGGAAGTGCCCTTGCCATTGACAGACATTTATTCAGTCAAAAGGTGACAGACTATATAAATAATGATAAAAACATCAATGTTATTCATCAGGAAGTGACAGCGATTGACACGTCCGTTCCAACAATTATTGCGACTGGCCCACTTGTGAGCGACAGCTTGGCAAAAGCAATCAATAAACTTCTTGGCGAAGATGATAGTTTGCACTTTTTTGATGCCTCTGCGCCAATTGTTGATGCAGACAGCATTGATTACACTAAAACTTTCACGACCTCACGCTATCAAAAAGGCGAAAGTGACTATGTCAACTGTCCAATGAATAAGGAAGAATATTATTCTTTTGTGAAAGAGCTGACAAATGCTGACAGGGTGACACTTCATGACTTTGAAAAAAGTGAAATCTTTGATGGTTGCATGCCAATTGAGGTTATGGCATCTCGAGGCACTGACACTCTCAGATTTGGCCCACTTCGTCCTGTTGGACTTTTGGATAATGATGGGAAGCGTCCTTATGCTGTTGTGCAACTGAGGAAGGAAAATTCGGCTGGAGAGCTTTACAACTTGGTTGGATTTCAAACAAATCTGACATTTGGTGAGCAAAAACGTGTGTTTTCCATGATTCCTGCGCTTGCAAAAGCGGAATTTATTAAGTATGGTGTTATGCACAGGAACTCGTTTATCAACAGCCCAAAGCATCTAAATAACAATTTTCAAATGAAAAAATATCCACTTATTTACTTCGCAGGGCAGATTTCGGGGGTAGAAGGATATGTGGAAAGTATTGCAAGTGGGCTGATTGCTTCAGTGAGTTTGGCTAAGATGCTTGACAGAACTGGGAAAATAGAGTTTAATAATAAGTGTATTATTGGTGCGCTGGCGAACTATATTTCAAGCGAGAATGTGGATTTTCAGCCAATGAATGCAAACTTTGGCATACTTGAGCCACTTGAAAATCCATTGAAAGATAAACAGCTTCGAAAAGAACAATATTCACAGCGTGCAATAGATGAAATGAGAAAAATAAAGGAGAATTTGTGATGGATATAAAGGGAACGACCATAATTGGTGTGGAAAAAGATGGCAAGTTTGTTATTGCCGGCGATGGCCAAGTGACAATGGGTGAGTCTGTTGTTATGAAGGCACATGCAAGAAAAGTGAGAAGGATTTATAATGATAAAGTTGTGATAGGTTTTGCAGGATCAACGGCAGATGCTTTCACGCTTTCAGAGAAGTTTGAGAAGATGCTTCAAAAATATTCAGGCAATTTGACAAGGGCTGCGGTGGAGCTTGCGCAACTTTGGAGGAGCGACAAGGGGCTTAGAAACCTTCAGGCACTTATGATTGTTGCAGACAAAGAGACCATGCTGATCATCTCTGGTGTCGGTGACGTTATTGAAAGTGATGACGGAATCTGTGCAATTGGAAGTGGTGGAAACTATGCTTTGGCGGCGGCTCGTGCGCTGAAACAAAACACAAATCTTTAAGCAAAAGAGATTGCAGAGAAAGCTATGAAAATCGCAGGGGAAATTTGTATCTTCACAAATGGTAACCTTGTGATTGAGGAGGTCTAGTATGGAACTTTCACCAAAACAAATTGTTGCAGAGCTTGACAAATATATCATTGGTCAAGACGAGGCAAAAAAGGCAGTTGCAATTTCACTTCGCAACCGTTACAGAAGAAGCAAACTTTCAAAAGAACTTCGTGATGAGATTACTCCAAAAAATATCATTATGAAAGGGCCAACAGGTGTTGGTAAAACAGAGATTGCAAGGCGTCTTGCAAAACTTGTCAAAGCTCCTTTTGTTAAAGTTGAGGCAACCAAATTCACCGAGGTTGGCTATGTTGGACGTGATGTGGAATCTATGATTCGTGACCTTGTGGAAGCAGCAATCTTGCTTGTCAAAAACGAAAGAATGGCAGAGGTCAGGGATAAGGCGGAAGCTGCGGTCAACAGCAGACTTACAAATGTCTTGTTTGTAAAAAGACGCGACCTTTATGCCGGCAAAACTGACGAAGAGATAAAGGAAATTTTATCAAAAGAACTTTACACCGATAAATATGATGACGAGCAAGTGGAGATTGAGGTTGCTGAAGAGGCGAAAGCTATGCCACTTATGCCAGGTATGGAAATCAATATTGGCGATGTGTTTGGCAATATGATGCCAAAGCGCAAAAAAAGAAAAAATATGAAAGTTGCCGATGCAAAGCGAATTATGCTTGCTGAGGAAAGCGACAAACTTATTGATATGGACAATGTCAACAGCGAAGCTCTTACCCGTGCAGAGCAAAATGGAATCATCTTCATTGATGAGATTGACAAAATCACAGGTAAAGGTGGGTCTGGCAGTTCATCTCCTGATGTTTCAAGAGAAGGTGTCCAGCGTGATATTCTTCCAATCGTTGAAGGAAGCACTGTTTCAACAAAGTATGGCCCTGTGAAGACTGACTATATGTTGTTTATCGCTGCCGGTGCATTTCACATGTCAAGAGTGGAAGACCTTATTCCAGAACTTCAAGGTCGCTTCCCTGTGACTGTGGAGCTTTCAAGTCTTGGCTATGAAGATTTTATTAAGATTTTGAAAAATACCGAGAACTCACTTATTGTGCAATATAAAAGCTTGCTTGGTGTGGATAACATCAACCTTGAATTTAAAGATGATGCAATCAAAGAGATTGCCCGAATTGCAGTTTTGGAAAATGAAAACAGCGAAAATATTGGTGCAAGAAGATTGCATACCATTTTGGAAAAACTTTTGGAAGATATCTCTTTCAATGCAACCGGAGATCACCCAGTTATCAATGTTGTGATAAACAAGCAATATGTTGAAGAACATCTTGCCCACATTTTGAAAGAATACGATTTGAAGAAGTATATATTATAATCGAATTGTGAAAAGTTTAAATGGAGAATAATATGGAACAGATAACAAGTAAAAATTTTAAGGAAACACTCGAAAATAAAGTTGTCTTTGTGGACTTTTGGGCAGCTTGGTGTGGACCTTGCAAAATGCTTGGACCAATCTATGAAGAAGTTTCAAAAGAGTTTGAAGGAAAAGCGGTTTTTGCAAAGTGCAATGTTGACGAAAATAACAACTTGGCGCTCCGTCAGGGAATTCAAGCAATTCCATGCATCATTGCCTATGACAACGGCATTGAGGTTGACCGCTCTGTCGGTTTTCTTTCGGAAGAGGATTTGAGGGAGTTTGTAAAAAAAATAATTGAAATTTAAGGCGAAATTTAGCACAGAACTGTGTTAACTTCAAAATCGCGACACACTCATGTATGCAAATACAATCGAGCGTCGCGATTTTTTGTTGCCTTGCTTAAGTATCTAAATTTCGCCTTAAATTCACGTTATGTGAATAGCGAAATATTAAATTTATTCTTACTTGAAATAATTTTTATGAGCCTTGCAGCTGAGCACTTTTTCGCCTTAAATTTCTTTTATGAAATAAAGTAATTTGCGGACAATTTAGTGAAAAACCCTGGGATAGCAGGTTTGGTCAGATTTTTGAATTTAGGCAAAGAAAAGAAAATTTCACAATACTTTTGTATGTGGAATTTTACTTTCAAAGCATAAAACAAAAAGATGACTGAAGATGCGGTGAATAAGTCCGCGAGCAGGCGAGTGGAATTAAAACGTCGCGATTTTTTGTTGCCTTGCTTAAGTATCTAAATTTCGCCTAAAATTCACGTTATATGAATAAGTGTTGTGTCATCCCGAGTGAGCGATAACGACGGGGATCTGAAAAAATAATAAAAATTTTTGAAATATCAATAAAAATCATTTGACATGTGCAGAATAAATGTATACAATATTTGCAAGAAATAAAAATTAACCGAAAGTCTGAAAAATGGTAAAAAATAAGGCAAAATAGCCATAAAAACAAGCCATAGACAAAGGAGAGAGAAGAAGATGGAAAAGATGTCAAAGACACGTAGAACAACCCTCGGGGGGGGGGGTATAGACTTTTAACAAGTATCATACTTGCGGTCTTTGCCGTTGCCCTTACAATTGGGTTAATCTTTGTAAATAAAGGAAGAGAGAATAATCAAACAACACCACCAAGTGTTGTTGAAGAAGAAAGCACCA
>JAFSVX010000042.1 GCA_017444785.1 Clostridia bacterium | reverse complement strand
TTGACTATATAAGAAAGACCAATGTAACAGGCGGTGAGGCTGGTGGTATCACACAGCATATTGGTGCTTACCAAATCAAAGTCAATGGCGAGACCGTAACATTTATCGATACGCCAGGCCATGCCGCATTTGCTGCAATGCGTGAGCGTGGTGCAAAACTGACAGACGTAGCAATCTTGGTTGTTGCCGCTGATGATGGTGTTATGCCACAGACAAAAGAGGCAATTAAATATATTCGTGAAGCGAATGTTCCAATGATTGTTGCAATCAACAAAATTGATGTTCCAACCGCAAATATAGAAAAAATCAAAGAAGAGCTCAGTGCAGAAAATGTTTTGCCTGAAGAATGGGGCGGGGATACTATTATGGTGCCTATCTCTGCAAAACAGGGAACAAACATTGATAAACTTTTGGAGATGGTTTTGTTTGTTGCTGAATATCAAAACCTCAGTGCGAACCCGGATCGTGATGCTTCAGGAAGTATCATTGAGGCAAGACTTGACAAAGGTATGGGAACTGTTGCGACTGTTTTGGTGCAAAATGGAACACTTAAAGTTGGCGACAACATTGTTGCCGGAACTGCAGTTGGTAAAGTCAGAGCTATGATCAATGAAAAAGGAGTACATGTGAAAAAAGCTGGTCCTTCAACTCCTGTTGCAATACTTGGATTAACAAGTGTGCCAAATGCTGGCGATCAACTATATGTTGTTGATGAAAAGATGTCAAAGAACATCGCGTCAGAGCGAACAAACAAGCAAAGAACAGGTATGATCAAGGCAGAAGATACATCCCTTGATGCACTTTTGAACAAAATTGCTGATAAGAACTTTAAAGACTATAACGTTATCATCAAAGGGGATGTTCAGGGCTCTATCGAGGCGCTCAGACAATCATTGTCAGTCATTCAAAATGATGAGGTTAAGGTAAGGTGTATTCATGGCGGTGTTGGTCAAATCAATGAAAACGACTTGATGCTTGCAGAAGCTTCAAACGCTGTCATTGTTGGATTTAATATCAAGCCTGATGCAAAGATTAAACAAATTGCAGAAAAGAAAAATGTTACAATAAAGACATTCAGAATCATCTATGAGGTGATTGACTTTGTAACCGAAGAGATAACCAAAATGCTTGCGCCAAAATTCAGAGAGGTTGTTACCGGTCATGCCGAGGTAAGAGCACTCTTTAAGGCAAGCAAAGTTGGTGTTATTGCGGGAAGCTATGTTCTTGATGGTAAAATAACAAGAAACAGCAAAGCAAGGCTTCTTCGCAGTGGTAAAGAGATCTATAACGGCACAATCGCAACGCTTCAACGCGAAAAGAATGAGGTTAAAGATGTTGCTGCAGGCTTTGAATTTGGTGCAACTCTTGCGGGATTTACTGATATTCAAGTTGGCGACATTATTGAAACATACGCTGAAGAAAGAATTTAGTTTTTTATAAGGAGAAAGTGATGGCTAAGTTTAGAATGGAGAGGATCAACAGTGAGCTTCAAAAAGCAATTGCAGATATCATTGCAAACAAACTCAGAAATCCAGAACTCGAAAATATAATCATTTCAGTAACAGATGTGGACACTGCGGCAGATTTAAGTTATGCCAAGGTCTTGGTCAGTGTGCTTGGAACAGGTAACGCTAAAGATATTGTGCTTGCTATTTTAAACAATGCCAAAGCTTTTATAAGAAAAGAGCTTATGCATATGGTTCGTCTGCGCACAATGCCTGCTTTGGATTTCAGACTTGATGAATCCTATGAAAAAGGTCAAAAAATTATAAAACTTATTGATACAATAAGTGGAGACAATGATGAGAACTAGTCTTGAAAAAATCACAGAAATAATAAAAACATATAAAACCTTTGCGATCTATACCCATGTTCACACAGATATTGATGCTGTCGGCAGTGCTTTGGCGCTCAAAAATGGTCTTGAGAGTTTGGGAAAAATTGCCAATGTTTTTGTGGATTCGCAACTGCCTGAAAACGCTTATTTCTTAAAAGGTGCTTCTCTTATCAATAACGAGAAGCTGAAGGAGTATGATGTTGCGGTTGTTCTTGATCTCAGTGATGAATCAAGGTTAGGGCGCTTGCGCTATAAATACAAGAAAAACACCAAGGTTTCAATCTGTGTTGATCACCATTTGGATCCTGATGATTTTTGCAGGTTTGCATTTGTAAACGATAAAGTTTCATCTACTTGCGAACTTATTTGTGAACTTTTGAAACTGCTTAATGTTGATTTCACTCAAGATATTTGCAAATGCTTAATAAGTGGAATCTTGACAGATACAGGCGGTTTAAAATTTTCTTCTGCTTATCCATCAACATTTAAGATTGTTGGGGAACTTTTGCAAAAAAGTGGACTTGCTATGGATGAGATAACATATCCGCTTTTCAACAGTAAATCCATATACGAATATAATTTATGGAAAGTATCTATCAATAACACGCAATTGTTTTATGAAAATCAATTTGCCTTGATAACAATAACTCAAAATGACTTTAAGCAAACGAATACATCAATGAAAGATACCAAAGGACTCACCGACAACGCACTTTTGCTTGAAAGCGTAAAAGTTGTTGTGCTTGTGTCTGAAGACGTTGATGGAATTTACTATTTGTCAATCAGAACAAAAAGTCCATACAGTGCAAAAACTATTGCTGAGGATTTTGGTGGTGGAGGCCATTTAAAAGCTGCTGGTTGTAAAATTGCAAAATCTCTTGAAGAGGCAAAAACTCTTATACATCAAGCTGTGAAAAAGGAGTTTGAAAACAAGTGAATGGTTTTTTGAATATAATTAAGCCCACTGGTGTATCCTCTGGGCTTATTGTAAATAAGGTTAAAAAAATAACTGGTGAAAAAGTAGGACATCTTGGAACGTTGGATCCAGCGGCGTCAGGTGTGCTTACCCTTGCAATAGGCAAAGCCACTCGCTTTTTTGATTATTTTTTGAATAAAGATAAAGAGTATATTGCTCTTGCCAAGTTCGGCGTGCTTACTGACACTCTTGATGCTGATGGAATGGTTCTTAAAAGGGAAGAAAAACAAATTTCTTTTGAAGAGGTAGCAGAAACTGCCAAAACATTGATTGGTCAGGTTGAACAAATCCCACCAATTTTCAGCTCAAAAAATATTGGTGGACAAAGAGCATATGATTTGGCACGAAGTGGCAATGAAGTGGTGCTTAAACCAAAAAAAGTGCAAATTTATGACATAAAAGTTGAAAAAACAGCACAAAATGACCTCTTTAAGCTAAAAATACACTGTTCAAGTGGAACATATGTCAGGTCAATCGTGAGAGATATTGCACAAAAACTTGGCACTGTTGCGACTACTGTTTGTATCATCAGAACCAAAAGTGGAGTTTTCAAAATTGAAGATGCATACACATTTGATGAGATAAAAGACAATGTTTCCGACAAGATTTGTGTAGTTAGTGATATAATGCCTATGCAGAAAATTGTTATAAATAATAAAATTGCTAAAGATTTTTATAATGGCAAAAGTGTGCAAAGTTCAAAAGCAGACGGCGAATATTTACTTATTTATAATGATAAAGAGTTTGCGGTTGCTGAATGCTTTAAAGGTTGTTTAAAGAAGAAAATATATTTATACGAAGGTGAAATAAATGGTTAGGTTTGGTCCATCAGGTTTTTGTGATAAATTTGTTGAAAAATACAGTCATACTGAAGAGATGCCTGCATGGCTGACTTTTCATGGGCTTGATGCGTATGAATACTCATTCAACAAAGGAATAAGAATAACTGATGAGAAGGCGCAGTCAATAAAAAAGGTCTTTGAAGAGAGGCACATTTCACTTTCTGTTCATGGGCCATACTATATCAATCTTGCAAATCCTGATGAAGAGATGGCTGAGAAATCAAAAGTATATATCATTGAAAGTTTGAAGAAGATGAGGCTTATGGGTGCAAAATATCTTGTGTTTCATCCGGGCAGTTTGATGAAGATGCAAAGAAATGAGGCTTTTGATTTGGTCTTGAAAAGGTTGAAAGAATTGATAACTTTGCTTGATGAAAATGGCTTTGACGATATGTATATTTGTCCAGAAACCATGGGAAAGCATGGACAGGTCGGAACGGTAGAAGAGGTTGCCAAGATGTGTGCTCTTGACAAAAGGATAATTCCAACACTTGACTTTGGCCATATCAACGCTTTTGGTCAGGGGTGTCTTAAAACAAAAAGTGATTTTGAAGATGTTTTTATGACTCTTAAGAAATACATGGGTGAAAGGTTTAAAAAGGTTCATATTCATTTTTCAAAAATTATGTATGGCGATAAAGGGGAAATAAAACATCTTAATTTTGATGAGGACGAAGTCTATGGCCCAAATTTTGAATTTTTGGCCGAGGTTTTGAAAGAATATGATATTGATGCAACTGTTATTTGCGAGTCAAGAGGGCATCAAACAGAAGATAGTGTAAAAATGAAACAAATTTTTCAGTCAAGTGATTGATTTTTATTTGTTAAGGTGTTATACTATGAATGTTAAAAATTATTGGAGGAAATTATGATTACTGCTGGAGATTTAAGAAAAGGAATAACTTTTGAGTATGAGGGAAAAGTTTACGTTGTTGTGGATTTTTTGCACGTTAAGCCAGGTAAAGGTGCTGCATTTGTAAGAACAAAACTTAAAAATGTCGTAACCGGTCAGGTTATTGAAAAAACTTTCAACCCAGTTGAAAAGTTTGAAAAAGCTATCATTGAAAGAAAAGAGATGCTCTATCTTTACAGTGATGCTGGGCTTTACTATTTCATGGATAACGAAACTTATGAGCAGATTCCACTTAACAAAGATCAAGTTGAAGACGCTTTAAACTTTATCACAGAAAACATGACTTGCACAATTCAGTTCTATAAGGGCGCAGCTTTCAGTGTTGAGCCACCAAACTTTGTTGAGCTTAACATTGTTGAATGTGAACCAGGAATTCAAGGTGATACCTCAAAGGCAAGCTATAAACCTGCAACGCTTGAAACCGGATATGTTATTCAAGTTCCACTTTTTGTAAATAATGGCGAAAGAATTCGTGTTGATACAAGAACAGGAACATATATGTCAAGAGTGTAAGCTAAAGGCTGAAGCAATAAAATTTAAAATATGTCATTTTATGGCATATTTTTTTATGCCTGAAAAACATAAACGATCTTGCAAAATAGTATTCTTGAGAATAAAAGAAAGTATTATTAAAATAAAGGAACAGAAAAATGTTATATGATCTTTTGCCTTCGCTGATATGTAAAGCGCTGCAGTCTTATGATCAAACGAAATTGACTGAAATAAGGATAAGGCGTAATTGCCCAATAGTCATAAATTATCAGGGCAAAAATATCTTGCTTAAAACTGCTGATGGTGAAAATATTTATTCTGACAAAGAAATTATTGAATTTATTTTAAGAAAAGCAACGGAAAATTCACTCTATGCCTTCAATAATCAGGTGAAACAGGGGTTTATAACAGCGCGTGGTGGAATAAGAATAGGAATTGCGGGTGAAAGTGTAAATTCAGACAACTTTATGCCAAAAACTATAAAGGATATTTGTTCGCTCAGTATCAGGATCCCACATGAGATTGTGGGTTGTTCAAATCTTATTTTTAAATTTATTTGCAATGAACAGATTATAAAAAACACACTTATAGTTTCTCCTCCGGGTGCGGGCAAAACGACGCTTCTTCGGGATATTGCAAGAAATTTTTCTCATCTTTCTGGCACGATCTTTAATGTGCTCATTGTTGATGAAAGATTTGAAATTGCTTCATGCGAAAATGGGCAACCTATGCTTGATGTAGGCGTTTTTACAGATGTTGTGTCAGGTGCAAGTAAAGACTATGCTTTCACAAATGCAATCAGATCGCTCAGGCCGGATGTGATTATTACTGATGAGCTTGCAGATGAAAATGATGTGAATGCATGTTTAAAAGCGGTTGCAAGTGGTGTTAAAGTCATTGCTTCTGTGCATGCGAATAATTTGAGTGAACTGCGCAGTAAGACAGAGTTTGAAAGACTTTTAAATTCAAAAATGTTTTCCAGAATTGTTTTTTTGTCTTTTAAAATTGGGCCGGGATATTGTCAAAGCATCTTTGATGAAAATATGAAATGTATTTATTTTTAAAAAGAGGAGCGAAGGTGATTTATTTTGTTTGTATAACGATTATGGCTGCGTCATATTTTGCGGGAAAAGAAATAGCTAAGATTTATGTAAAAAGAGATAGGTTTTTCAAAAATTTAAGTGAGTTTTGCGATTTTTTAAAGTCAAATATTTCTTTTTTTCAAACAAAGATTTCAGAAATTTTCGATGGTTATATTAAGGATTATTCATCTGAATTTGACAACATTTATAAACAATTTCAGAATTTAATTATGGATGAGAACGGTAAGTCAGTGGCTGAAGATATAAAATTTTTGAAGGCAGAGGATAAGGTGACTTTGAATAATTTTTTAAAAGGGCTCGGCAAAAGCGATCAAAAAAATCAAATGATGTTGATTGATAATTTTAAAAACTATGCTTTAAAGAGGTCAGAAGAATGTGCGTCTGCAAGAAGGAGTCAAGAAGGTCTTATTTTTAAAGTCAGTCTTGCAGTTGGCGCAGTAATATGTATTTTAATTATATAGGTGACATATGGAAATTGATATAATTTTTAAAATTGCAGCAATAGGGATATTGACAGCAGTGATCAGTCAGATACTGCAACACCAAGGCAAAAGCGAAATTGCGACACTTGCGACACTTGCTGGGCTTGTCGTAACTTTGGTTATGGTGCTGAATATGATAAGTGGATTATTTGATATGATAAAATCATTGTTTAATTTATATTAAAGGGGAGACATATGATTTTAAAAATATTGGGTGTTGGGATTTGTTCAGTCATAATAAATGTCATTATTAAGCAATATAAACCGGAACTTGCTGTGCTTGTAAACGTGTGCGGAGGTCTTTTAATTTTTTTAATAGTTGTAAATTCAGTAACCGGCGTAGTAAATGAGCTAGTGCAAATGGAGGATGGTGCGAAACTTCAAATAGATATCATTTCGCCTATTATGAAAGTTATAGGTATTGGATATATAACTGAATTTACAGCAGAACTTGCTGAAGATAGTGGGAATAAAGCCATATCTACCAAAATACTTTTAGGAGGGAAAATAGCAATATGTTCGCTTGCAATACCTCTTGTGAAAAAGTTGATTGCTACAATATTTTCCATAATTTAGCGAAAAAACGCTATATTTTTTACGTATTTTTATCGATTTTTGCGATTTTCTTTTTTATGAATAATAATCATAATAATTTTAACAATTGTTATTCTGAGGAAGAAAATCAGCAAAAGAATATTGAAACTGAACTTGTTGATGCGACAAATAATTTGATAAAAGAAATAGATCTTTCTGAACTTGAAGTTATGTTTGAAGATTCTGGATTTGACGATTCTTTATTTGGTGGAAAAACAATTAAGGAATTTTTGGTGTCAATCGTAAGTGGTGAGACAGATTTAAGCATAAACACAATATTTTCATATTTACTTGCAAATATAAAAAATTTTTTCAAAAGTTTGGTAACACCACTTTTAGCTGTTTTTTTGATAATTTTACTTGCAGTTTTGTTTAACAACCTGCGAGGAAGAAAGATTTCTGGTGTGTCTGAGATTGTTTATCTTGTTTGTTTTTCTGCTGTTATTATCATTCTTTCTGTATGTGTAAAAGATCTTACTGTAATGGTGAAAGATTCAATAAACATTATGCAAGAGCAGACCAACATAATTTTTCCAATACTTTTAGTATTGATGACAACGGCGGGTGGGACTGTTTCTGCAGGCTTGTATTCGCCTATTATTGCTTTTTTATCTTTGATAGTTTCCAAGGTTTTTGTTTATATTCTTTTGCCTTTGTTTACTCTCAGTTTGGTTTTATCCATTGTTGGTAATATATCAAAAAACACAAGCTTAGATAAACTGAATTTATTTTTAAGATCTTCATTCAAGTGGATTCTTGGGGTTGTCTGTGCTGTTTTTATGGCTTATCTTTCTGTGAAAAGTGTGGTGGGTGCAGGAAAAGACGGGCTTACAATAAAGGCGACAAAATATGCAATTAAAAATTATGTGCCTATGCTTGGTGGCTATATTTCTGATGGTTTTGAAGTTGTGAAAGCTGGTGGTTTGATTGTTAAAAATGCGGTAGGATTTGTTGGGCTTATTTTGCTGCTTTCCACATGTATTATGCCAATCATATCAATAGCGTTAACTCAGCTTGGTCTGAAATTTTTGGCGGGAGTTGTTGAGCCTGTTGGTGATAAAAAAAGTGTAAACTTTTTATGCTCTTTATCAGACAGTTTGAAGTTGCTTTCAGCAATCATTATTGGTGTTGCTGTCATGTATTTTTTTACAATGTATCTTATGATATGTTCGCTTTCGGGGGTGGTATAAATGACTGGACTTATTTATAATATTGTTGTCTGTTCGATCATTGATGTCATTGTTTCGGTGATTGTTCCAGAGGGTGGAACAAGAGGAATTTGTTTGATGGTTGTAAGTCTTTATATGTTTTACTGTGTGCTAAGTTATATATTACAATTTTTGCAAAATTTCACATTTTTTGCTTAAATATGGCAAAATATTGTTAAATGTTAATAAAATTGTTAATAATTTGCGTTTTTTATTTTCATGAATAAAAAATAATTTTATTATTTTATGAATATATTTTATCAAGGATTTTGAAATGGAAAATGAAAAAGATAGGACAAATAACTTTAAAATTTTGTTGGAAAAAATAAAGAAAATTTTGTCTGTCAAAAAAATAAAATATATAATGCTTGCCGTTCTTTGCGTTGTGGTGGTTTTGATATTTTTAAGTTCTTTGAACCCACATGATAAAACCTCCACAAAGACTCAATCATATACACAAACAAAATCTTCTTGGCAGGAATATTGTGAGGCTCAAGAGCATAGACTTGAACATGTACTTTCAAGTATAAAGGGTGTTGACGAAGTTAAAGTGTTTATCATGGTTGATGCAAGCCCTTCGGTGAGCTACCTTGAAAACAGTTCAAAAACATCTTCATCTAATCAATCTGAAAGTTTCCAAACAACTGCAGTTGAAGTCCGAAATGGAACGATAACTACGCCGGTTGTTGTGGTGGAAAGTCTGCCCAAAATTGTTGGAGTTTTGGTTGTTGCTGGTGGGGCGACAGATGTGAAGTTGAAAAACACAATTGCAAATGTTGTATCAAGTGTTATGAAAGTCAATCTTTCCAGTGTGGAAGTCTTGGAGGGTAAATAAATGAAAATTATATTTTTTAAGGAGGGTAACAAAATGTTAAGCAAGAGGAAGAAAATATTTATTTTAGTGTCTATGGTATTATTGCTGCTTGTAACTGGATACTTAAATGTTGCGCTGAATAATAACGATAAAGAGTTGCAAACAACGACCACGACTGCAAACTTTTTCACAACATGCAGAGCGGACAAAATCTCTTCAAGAAATTATCAATTGGAGATTTATGATTCAATAATTTCAGCATCAGCTGACGCTTCAGAAATTCAAAATGCCAAAAATATGAAAGCAGACATTGCTGCAAAAGTGGAAACAGAAATGATTTTGGAGGGTAAGATACAAGCGTCTGGATATGATGATGTTATTGTTACTTGCTCGGGTGATAATGTGAATGTGTTTGTTAAAACGGCAAATGGTCTGACAAGCAGCGAGGTGGCAAAAATTTTGTCTATCTTGGTTTCTGAACTTGATGTTAAGGCAACAAATGTAAAAATAACACCTGTTGAATAATATTGTCTTAATATGAAAATCTCGCAAAAAGCACATAATTCTATGTGTTTTTTGTTTTTTTTATCGACTTTTTGCGTTTTTTATAGAAAATTAAGATGATATATTTTGCTTTTAAATCATTTTAAATTGTGCCAAGTGGGAGTAATATTTTGTATTCAAGAAAAATTATTTATACTTGGAAAAATGTTGCATGGCTTAATAATTTATGTTATACTAATTATGTAATATAATATATGCAGAGGTGTGTTTATGGCTAAACGTGCACAAAAATTTATTGAAAGCGAAGAGGGCAGCCTTTCTTACAAAAGAAATGTTGTGCTGTCCGTTGTTAAACTTGCCACACAAGAGATAAGTGGTATTGCATCGCTAAGCAGCAATGGTTATTCAGTTTGGAAACGTATGTTCAACAAAAATTATAACCATGGTGTTGTGATTGAGTTTGGTGAAGATAATGATGTCTATGTTGACGTTTATGTCAATGTCCTTTTCGGCTATTCAGTAAAAGATGTAGCTTTCCGCGTTCAGGAAAATATCAAAAGCAGTATTGAGTCAATGACTGATTTTAAAGTTGCCGCTATCAACGTGAATGTTGTTGGAGTTGTGTTCACAAATACTGACGAAGTTTCCTTTCTGTAAAATAAGGAGTTGACATATGAAGAAAAAATCCTTTCTTGTATTGTCTTTAATATTTGAGGGAATCATTTTAATCACGACTGTTTTGCTTGCTGTTTTTTTGAAACTCTCAGTTGTTTTGCTTGTCGGAATTTTGGTTGCAGATGCTGGACTTATTGCGCTCAGCACTGTGATGCTTATTAAAAGTATGAAAAAACCAAAATATCAATTGCAGAGTAAGACGGTTCAGCTTACAGGAGATTTGAATGTTGATATCTATACAATACTTGGTATACCAATTCAATACAATCCTGATGGAAGCATAAAAAGTATCTATGAGCTTTTGAGAATTCATCCTATCTATGACGAGACCGGCACAAGACTTTTAACTCCGTATGAGCTTTTGGGTATGATGCCTCGGTTTGATCAAAATGGGAATGAGGTGCCAACTGTGTTTGTTATCAAAAACAGAGTCGGAAAAATTGCAAAAGTTGACCTTAATAAAAGAGTCCTTACAAGAAAGCTTACTGATGAGGAGCTTGAGCAGAGAATGATTGAGCAGGCCCTTAAGAAAAGACTTGAGGAAGCCTTGAAGGAAAATGACAATAAGACAGCAGAGGTTATTGTCAACAAACTTAACGAGAATAAAGCTGCGCAGAAAAAAGAGCCTAAGAAACCTGTGATCAAGTATACTAGGGAAACAAAGTTTGACAAAATTAAACTCCCAGAACCTGATAAAAAGAAAGATGACAAAGATAAGAAAAAAGATAAAAAGGACGACAAAGGTAAAGTTAAAGAGGTTTTCAAACCAAAGCCTCAAGAAGCGCCTAAAAAAGCTCCGCCACCACCACCGGCTAGTGAGCCTCCAAAAGAAAAGGAAAGTGATGGTCAAGAAGTATTTTCATTGCATTTTGGCACAGTAAAAAATGATAAAAGTAAGAGGATAAAGCTGACAAAAGAAGATGAAAAGATTTCAGATGCTGAGACTTTGAATAAATAAAAAACTATTTGTTTTGACAAATAAAAACGGAGTGAATTATGAGTAGGAAAACGGCAAGAGAAAGTGTGTTTAAAATGATCTTTGAATATACTTTCTCCAAAGAAAAAAATAATGATATGTTGGAAGAGATGATTTCTGCTGATGAAAATAAAGCGGAGATTGGCTATATAAAAGAAGTTTATAATGGAGTCATTCAGAACTATGATGAGCTGATTGAAAAGATTGCTTCAGTTTCTCAATCATTTAAACTTGACAGGATTTATAAAATTGATCTTGCCATTTTACTCGTTGCTCTTTATGAAATTTTGTATGTGAAATCTATTCCAACAAACGTCAGCATAAATGAAGCACTTAATTTGTCTAAAGCTTATTCAACTGAAAAAAGTGCGTCATTTATAAATGGGATTTTATCAAATTTTGTGGGTGAATAATGCAAAACTTAACTCTCTCGATAACTCAACTGAATAATTATATCAAGAACATTTTTGATAGTGAGGAACTTTTAATTGGTGTCAGTGTCTATGGTGAGGTAACCAATTTCAAAATCTCAAATGGCATCGCTTATTTTGACATTAAAGAAGAGGGGGCACAGCTGTCATGTGTGAAGTTTTCTTGTTATTCTCCTTTTGCAAAAAATGGTGATCAAGTCGTGGTTACCGGCAGGCTGAACTATCATGTCAAACTTGGCAAGTTGTCCTTTGTGGCATCAAAGGTTGAACCCTATGGTGTGGGTGCGCTCTATAAACAGTATCTTGAGCTTAAAGCAAGGCTTGAACAAGAAGGATTATTTGATCAAAGCAAGAAAAAAGAGATACCAAAGTTTGCACACAAAATTGGCGTTGTAACAAGTGAGACAGGTGCGGTTATTCGCGATATATACAATGTTACAAGATCCAAAAATCCTTTTACTGATATTTTGGTATATCCTTCCAAAGTGCAGGGCGCGGGTGCGGAAGATGAGATTGTTGAAGGTATAAAATACCTTAATACAAGAAATGATATTGATGTTATTATTGTTGCAAGGGGCGGCGGATCTTTTGAAGATCTGATGCCGTTTAATACAGAAAAAGTTGCAAGAGCAGTCTTTGAAAGTGCCCTTCCAGTGATATCAGCGGTTGGTCATGAAACTGATTTTACATTGATTGATTTTGCTGCAGATCTTCGAACACCAACACCGTCAGTTGCGGCAGAGGTGGCTGTGTTTAACTATTTTGAAGAGTTGCAGTTGCTTGATGACTTTAAGTTGACTATTTCAAAAAGTATGGCAAGAAAATTGGATGACAACAGAAATGTAGTCACAAGCAGTATTGGGAACATTGTTAAAAACATTAAAAACATGCTTGATGTCAGCAAAAAAGATATTGAAAGTTTTGGTTTGAAACTTTCACAAAGCATGGTAAAAACTGTCGAGAGAGAGAAACAAAAGTTACAGCTAGTAACAACAAAACTTGAAAAGTCAAATCCGCTTGCGATACTAAAGTCGGGCTATGCAATTGTGGAAAAGGCGGGGGAAAATATAAGTGATATCAACGATCTGAGTGTTGGTGATCAAATAAGCATCAAAATCAGTAATGGTGAGATTGTAGGAAAAGTTGAAAAATTGGAGGCGAAAAAATGAAATACGAAGAAGCAGTAGCAGAACTTGAAAAAATTTTAGCTAAACTTGAAAGTGATAATGTTGGACTTGATGAGGCGGTTGCACTTTTTGAAAAGAGTGTGGAGCTTTCAAAAATCTGTTTTGATAAAATAAAGCAGACCGAAGGTAAAGTTGAAATTATAAAAAAAGAGCTTGATGAAATTAAAATCAAGACCTTTGACGACATTGATAAAAAAGAATAAACTTAAGAGGAAAAAATGTTAGAACGTCTTACGATTAAAAACATAGCACTTATTCGTCAGCAAACCATAGAGCTTAAAAATGGGTTTGTTGTTCTTTCTGGTGAGACGGGCGCAGGTAAATCTTTGATCATTGATTCGCTTTCGTTGCTTCTTGGTGAAAAGGCGGACAAATCGCTTATCTCCACCGGTGAGGATTTTGCTGTGGTGGAAGCTGTTTTTTCTGGATTATCTGACAATGTCAAAAACATTATGCAGGATCTTGGACTTGAAGAAGATGATGTTTTAATAATAAACAGGAAACTGTCAAGAGATGGCAAGAATGAGTGTAAAGTGAACGGGCAGACTTTTTCACTTTCTATGCTCAGAAGATTGACGGCGCCTCTTATGGATCTTCATGGGCAATTTCAACATCAAAATCTGATGAAATTGCAAAATCATCTTATTGTTCTTGATAAGTTTGGAGGGAAAGAGCTGCTTAGTTTAAAAGCCGAATATGAGACTTTGTTTCAAAATCTCAAAGGCGTGGAAGATGAACTTGAGAAGCTTGTGTCAGATGATGTTGAAAGGCAGAAACTTTTGGATCTTTATAAATTTCAAATTGATGAAATTAAAGAAGCAGCCTTTTATGATGGTGAAGAAGAGGAACTTAAAGAGATAAGAAGCCAAGTTTTACATCAGGAAAAGATTGCAGAAACGCTTGACAGTGTGGTAAATATTTTAAGTGGTGATGGATATGAATATTCAGGCTTGAAAACTTCACTTAAAAAGATAGAAACATTGCTTGGAAGCGTGAGTGCGTATGCTTCTTTGGATGATATTATATCAAGGGTTGACTCTTTAAAGATTGAGTTTGAAGATGTCTCTGATACTATTTCACAAAAACTTGATGACCTTTATATTGATGAGGCAAAGGCAAAGGCAAATGAAGAAAGACTGGATTTGCTTTCGTCATTTAAAAAGAAATATGGGGCGGATATTAAGGCTATCAATGAATATTATGAAAAAATTTATGCAGCCTATGAGGATTTGATTGGCACAGAAGAAAGACTGGAAATATTAAAGAAGAAACAAGCAGAACTTTCAAGTCAAATTTTAGTTGTCGGGAATCAACTTTCAGAAAAAAGAAAACACGCTGCAAAACTGTTTGAAAGTCAAATTCAAAATGAATTGAAAGAGCTTGGCATGAAAAGTTCTAAGTTTGTTGTCAAATTTGAGGATCTTGGCTTTGAAAGGAAAACCAGCATGGGCTTTGATGGTATTGAATTTATGTTCTCTGCCAACCTTGGTGAGCCGGAAAAACCACTGAAAGATGTGGCAAGTGGTGGAGAGATGAGCAGGCTTATGCTTGCAATAAAAAACATAACTGCCAAAATTGACGGTATTTCAACTTTGATTTTTGATGAAATTGATACCGGTGTCAGTGGTCAAAACGCTTTGATCTTGGCACAAAAACTCTATGCTGTTTCAAGGTATGCTCAGGTTATTTGTGTAAGTCATCTTGCGCAGGTTGTAAGTTATGGCGATTTGAATTTGCTTATTGAAAAATTTGAAAAAGAGGGCAAAACGTTCACTCAGGTTACTGCGCTTGAAAATGGTGGGCATACCAAAGAGGTTGCAAGGCTTATTGCCGGTTCAATCACTGAAAATGCACTAAGAAGCGCGGAAGAGCTGATTGAAAATGCGAAAAAATTTAAAAATATTTGAATTGATACATACTATTCACAAAAAAATCAAAAACTACACTTATGAATTGTCGTGTAGTTTTTTTTATGAAAAGTAAATTTAGATTGCTTTTTATTGCAAGCCTGATATGCTTTAATACACTTATTTCATCTTTATTTGGATTTATTTGTTTGTATAATAATAATGTTATAAACGCGCTGCCTTGCAGCACTCTTTCACAATCTGACAAGTTGCTTTTGCCAAGTTTGAAAGAGATATTCCACAAAATTTTCAGATCGGATACTGTGAAAAAAGATGAGCGTAAAATTTATGTCTATGCAGGAGGATATCCGCTGGGGTTTACTCTTGAGTGCAAAGGTGTGCTTATTGTTACAATGGGCGAGGTTGAAACTGAATATGGCTTGGTCTCAGTGGTGAAAAACAAGAATGTAAAGGAAGGTGATGTGCTTTACAGCATTGGTGGAGAGGTCATCACAAGTGCACTTCATCTGCAAGAAATATTAAATCGTGAAAACTACGAAGGTCAAGAGCTGGATGTTGTCATAAAAAGAAAAGAGCAATACATCAATGAAAAATTGACGCCTGCAAAAGAAATATCATCAGGTATGTATAGGCTTGGGCTTTGGATACGTGATAACGCTGCAGGGGTGGGCACTCTGACCTATGTGAGAGAGGATAATGGCAGGTTTGGTGCACTTGGTCATCCTGTTTGCGATATAGATACCGGTGCAGTCATGCCAATTTCTGCGGGAAGCATTTATAAATGCAATATTGTTGGATTTAACAAAGGAATGAGGAAAAATCCTGGTGAGCTTCGGGGCTTATTTCTTAAAAATGGTCAAAAAGCAGGCGAGCTTGACCATAATTGCGAATATGGTGTTTATGGTATGATTTCTGAGGAATATAAACAACACATGTCTAAGCCGATTGAAGTTGGATTCCGAGATAGTGTTAAAACCGGTAAGGCAAAGATGCTTTGCACAATTGATGGAACTGAGCCAAAGGCGTATGACATTGAAATTGTCAAATTGTCTTATCAGACAAAGAGTGATAAAAAGAGCATGGTGATCAAGGTGGTGGATAAGAACTTAATTGAGCAAACGGGTGGTATCGTTCAGGGTATGAGTGGCAGTCCAATAATACAAAACGGGAAGCTTGTTGGTGCGGTAACGCATGTGTTTATAAGTGATCCGACCAAGGGATTTGGGCTTTATATTGACTGGATGATAGACAACTGATTTGTAAAATTTAGTATTTTTTAATAATTTTGTAAAATTTTGTAAAAACGTTTGTTTTTTTGAAAAAACTGTGATATAGTATTCATGTTTTTTGTGTGAGGTATTTATGAGCTTAAATCTTAAAACATGCATTTACAAAGATCAGCAAAGTGAATTAAACAACTATTTTAACAAAGATAAACTTGCGAAAATGGGTTTTGATATTTTATTTTACCAAGGGGAATGTCAGGATCTTTTTGCTTTTTTGTCGGCAAACAAAGTTGATTTATTTATTCTTGATGCAACAACAATTGACAAAGACAGGTGTGTTACTTTACTTCAAATTATTTACAAAAATTTTTGTAAAAGTATTTTGATTATAACTGATGAAAAATATTATCTTAGTGATGGTATGCAAGCTTTAAGTTATAATAATAATACAAATTTTGATCTTAACCTGACTTTTGTTTTATATGATATGAAAAATCATATCGAAAGCCTGCCTCATAGAAACGAGAAAAATGTCAAGGCGAAGATAAGACAAATGCTTATGGAAAATTGTTTCAGCAGTAAAAATAGTGGTTTTGACTATTATGTGGAAGCGCTTTATATCATGTTCCAAAATTTTCCTCAAAAAAGCAAAATGATGCAAGTTTATGATGATGTCGGCAAGGTTTTCTTTAAATCCTATTCGGCAATTGAAAAGGGCATGAGGCTTTGTCTTATGCAGGCAACCAAGCGTGCAAAACTGTTACCTAACGATCGTGCAAATCAGGAAGTAAAAACCTTGATGACCTATGATCTTAACAATAAATATATTACCAATATTTTTGTCAGAAGACTTACTGATGACAAATCATTGTTTGAAAGAGCATGTGAAGTAACACAAAATCGAACTGATAATAATTTTTATCAATAGTTTTAAACAAGTCATCATATAATATGATATGAATGATTATGATTTCAAATATTATATAAACGATCACTTTAAAAACAATGCTGCCAGATATTACATCATCATCTTTTCCTGCCTGATAGGAGTTATTGTGGGTATAACATTTGCTATCAATGGATTTTCATATGTGTCACTTCTTGGCAGTGGGGACAAGACACTCATAAGCTATATCAATGGAACTGCGGGCTATACGAGTGTCTTTCTTTCGCGAATTACAAACCTTCTTATGTGTACAGGGCTTATCTTTGTTTTTAATCTCATAAAGCAGACTGCGTTTTTAAATTATATTTTTCTTGGATATCAAATGTGTCTTGTCACACTTTCAGTAGCGGCGGTGATGACTCTTTACAGTATATCTGGAATTGTCAACGCAATTTTATTTATTTTTCCAATCAATATATTAAATATTTGTCTTTTAAGCTTCTTTGCTTGCATATGTATGCAAAGGGCAGCTGAGGTAAAAAAATACAATCTCAAGTTTGGTGAAGGTTTTTCAAACAGAAGATTTTGGATTGAATTTTCACTTTCACTTTTGGCGCTTTTTGTGCTTTGTTTGATCTGCAGTTTTATCTTTCCTTTGCTTATTAAAAGTTTTGTAATTGTAAGTTATTAAATTATGAATAAAAATTTAAGATTTTACAAAAAATAATACTAAAATCACAAAATTGAGGTGTTTTTATGAGAAAATTTAGTATTATTTGCAGTTTTTTATTTATCTTTTGTT
>JAFSVX010000041.1 GCA_017444785.1 Clostridia bacterium | reverse complement strand
TTGTATACTTCTATAAGACCAGTGCAACCAGAGAATGCACCATCACCAATACTTGCCACACTGTCACCGATTGTCACACTTGTAAGCCCACTGCAACCAGCGAATGCACCATCTCCAATGCTTGTTACGTTGCTTCCAATTGTAACATCAGTTAATGTTGTATTGGATGCAAATGCACTTCGTATCGCAGTGCAATCGTCATCAATAACAAGGCTTGTGGCAGTGTTATCAACAATGTCAAGTGCAACTTTAACGTTTGGCAAAACATTTCTATTTACATAATATCTTACATTGTTTGATGTAGTTATTATCCCTTTGTCATTCTCATCTGTTATGACTACTACTGCATTATATGCAACCCACCCATTATCGTAGCTTCCTGCTGTTATGTTAAGATTTGATAAATTGTATACTTCTATAAGACCAGTGCAACCATCGAATGCAGCGTCACCAATACTTGCCACACTGTCACCGATTGTCACACTTGTAAGCCCACTGCAACCAGCGAATGCACCATCTCCAATGCTTGTCACACTGTCTGGGATTACAACACTTGTAAGTCCACTGCAACCATAGAATGCCTTACTTCCAATGCTTGTCACACCGCTTCCAATTGTCACACTTGTAAGCCCACTGCAACTAGAGAATGCAGAACCTCCAATGCTTGTTACATTTTCTCCACTATACTGCCTTGGTATTACAACTTCTCCTATTGGCGCTCCATTCTTTGCAACTGAATACCCACCTGTAACTGATGTAAATGTCAGTTTATTAAGTGTTGCTGACTTGGTATAAAGATTATAAATCTCCCCTGGCTCTCCCGTTGCAACTGCACTTTGAACAACTGGTGCAAGTGATGCTCCATCTTCAACGCCAGAAGAACAATTCTCATCTGTAAAATATCCTGGACATTGCTCGTAAGTCAGTGGTGCATCAGCAAGATTGAATGTTGTTCCATTTTGTCCAAGACTTACTGACCTGTTAAGCTCTCCATCAACATAAAAGTCAATATAGTTCCCATAAAGCTGGGTATAGTTATTGACAATGTTGCAACCATCAACAACAAGGGTTGCTCCATCTTCAACATAAACTGCTGTTGCTTCTTCACTGGCATTACCTGTTATTGTTCCACCGTTAAGATAACATGTTCCACCTGCTTCAACATATATCGCTCCGCCCCATTGGGCTTTGTTATATGCAATCACTCCACCTGTCATGGTGAATGTTCCGCCATTGGCAACATATATTGCACCGCCATATGTGGCTGCATGCGATCTTACTGCGCCTTGTGAAAACGTGAATGTTGAATTCTTTCCAACATAGATTGATCCAGCTTTGGCTGTCAGTGGTGCATCCACTGCACCTGTCACTTCTTGTGGGGATGCATAATAAACACCAGGGATGTCATATCTCTCTGGTGTCGATTGCTCAACTTCCACTGGCGTGGAAGGTCTATTGTTTCCTTTATTTACAAAAATTAACCCAAGCGTAAGGGCAACGGCAAAGACCGCAAGTATGATACTTGTTAAAAGTCTATACCCCCCCCCCCCCGAGGGTTGTTTTACGTGTCTTTGACATCTTTTCCATCTTTTTCTCTCTCCTTTGTCTGCGGCCTGTTTTTATGGCTATTTTGCCTTATTTTTTACAATTTTTCAGACTTTCGGTTAATTTTTATTTCTTGCAAATATTGTATACATTTATTCTGCACATGTCAAACGATTTTTATCAAAATTTCAAAGTTTTTTTTAAAATGTAAAACTGTGTTTCTTTACCTTTGAACGTGTGTATTTTATGTTTCGTTTATCAAGTTCCTTTTTCACAATGTCTTTGACCTGTTTTTCGGCGCTGTCATAGTCATCTGTATAGACAACATAGTCGAAATGTCCCATCTGTTCATCTTCGTATTTGCGTCTGTCAAAAAGTCGCATTTTGATTGTCATTTCGCTTTCTCCACGTTCGCGCAGTCTATCCATAAGGATATATTTGTTTTTCACAGTCAAATAAATTCCGACAACATCTTCGCCAGATTCTTTAAGCTTTTTATAGCTGTCGACATCAATATCCTTAATTGCAACCCCACCCTCATTTATGATACTCTGGTAGCTCTCAAGAGCGGTGCCATAATAGTGTCCGTCTTTATGAACTTTGTTATACTCTAGGAAAAATCCCTCATCGATTTTCTTCTCAAAGTCCTCTTTTGTGAGATAGATATAAGTTCCCTCCACCTCTTTTCTGCGGACATCGCGCGAGGTATAAGACTGAATACGTCTTACTACAGAAAAGTCATCAATGACGCTGTAAATTATTGGAGTTTTACCCACTCCTGATGGTCCTGAAATAATAAAAATCATAGTTTTTCCTCCTTAACAAGTTTTTCAAATTCGTCCAAGTATTTTGCATAAAGTTCAAACGCGCCCTGAAGTGTTTTTTTCTTAGTCAAATCAACGTCCACAGTCTTTAAAAGTTCCACAGGATAGACACTTGAGCCAGCCGAAAGAAATTTCAAATACTTCTCTTTATACCCAGCTTTGCCTTTAAGCAAGTTCCCCGCAATGATGCATGCAGAGATAAACCCTGTCGCGTATTTATAAACATAGTATGGCCTGTAAAAATGTGGTATCCTGCTCCATTCATATTGTGCATTTTCTGTCATTATTGTATCATCGCCAAAATACTTATGTTGTAAATTTTTATAAAATTCATTCAAGTTTTCTACAATCAAAGGCTTTTTTTGTTCTTTTGATGTAAAGACAAAATGCTCAAACTCGCTGAACATGGTTTGGCGATAGAGCGTGGTATAAAATTGTTTCAAAATCTGATTTAGACAGAAGATTTTTTCTTGTTTGCTTTCGCATCTTTCAAGCATAAAGTTTGAAAGGATAATCTCATTGACTATTGATGCAACCTCGGCAACAAAAATGCTGTAATCACTCTTGTCTATCACCTGGTTTTTATCACTTAGGTAGCTGTGCATTGTATGTCCAAGCTCATGCGCAAGTGTTGAAACGCACTCGTATGTTCCCGTGTAATTCAACAAAATGTAAGGATGCACACCATAGACTCCAAGGCTGAAACCACCGCTGGTCTTTGCAGGCTTTTCAAAAACATCAATCCAACCCTCTGTCAGTGCTTTTTTCACAACATTAACATAGTCATCACCAAGAACTTTAAGCGCATCACAAACAAGCTCTGCACCTTTTTCATAGTCAAATTTCTTGTCCATCTTACCAATTGGCACATAGTTGTCAAATGAATAGTATTTTTTAAGTCCAAGATACTTTTTCTTTATCTGCTCAAACCTGTAAAATAGGCCAAGGTTTTCATTCACAACATCAATAAGTGTTGGAAGTATCGCAGTGCTTATTTTGTTTGGCTGACTGTTCATCTCAAGCGCATTTTTGTATTTATTGATATCGACAAAGAATATTTTTTCATCAACTCCGCCAAGATAAAGACTGCCAAGCGTATAGTTGAAATTCTTGAACGCCTCATGCGTTTTTTCAAAAGTTTCCTTGCGCACTTTCTGATCAGGATGCTCAATCAACTTGCCATAGGTCGCATGTGTAAGCTCCACCTTGCCCTCAGGAGTATTGACAAATCCAAATTTAAGATCCACATCGTCAAACTTGTCAAACACCTCGCGAGACAGACCAAAAGCAGAATTCTTTGCAAGCACCGCCTCAATTTTTGCTGGTTGCTTGTGTTTTTTCTGCTGCACAAGATCTTTAAGTGCAAGGTCATAATCGGCAAAATCTGAATCCACAGCCCACTCAAGAAGCGTGCTGTTTTTAATTTTATAAAGCTGATCTTCCAAGATAATAAGCTGTGGTGAAACCTCTTGCGCAAAATACGCATAGTCGCCCTCCACCTTTCTTGAAAACTCATCTTTGCCATCAAGCGCTTGACGAAGCGAAACATAGCAAAAGATTTTTGTTGCAAGCTTTTGCTCAAAAGAGTTCAGATTAAAATACTCCAAAACACTTTCTTTGTCCTTAAGCTTACCATTGAATTTTTTGATTTTATCTCTGATTAAAATTTTATACTTGTCAAAATCAGCGAAGAAATCATCTTCGTTTTTATAAATATCTTGCAAATTCCAATCGTATGTTAATTTTTCCATCTCTTCACCAAATATATTATAGCAAGCTTAAACAATTTAAGCAAACAAATGCTACAAAAAAAAATAAAAACACACAAATGTGTGTCTTAAAATATGATGTTATGAATTTGTTTTATTATTACTCCATATCATTCTTATTTATTTTCTCAATATTTCTATCTTGTTTTAAACAATAATTGAGTATATAATAAACGCTTGCAGCAAGCATTATAAATGCTATATATAAAAACATAATAATCAAAATATTCCAAATATAAGAATCTCTTAACGCTGTAGTCTCAGCATTAGTGTATTGTTCAGAAATTTTAGTTATTTCACTTAATTGATACAATTGATATGTTATCAAAGAAATACACACAATACTTGATAATCCAATTGCAGTGAGTAAAAAAGATGCTGCATTTCTTAAATTTTTATCATTACAAGACTTTTGATTTCTTTTCTTTTGTATATACATTTTTATTCCTTTGTGTTGTTCTTTTGTTTTTCATGTTCATCTTGATTTATATTTTCATCGCAAATTTGTGTTACATCATCAGTAGCATAAATATTACTTCTTACTGCGAATAACAATATCATAAAAGCAACATAAATCACTACAACAAGAATAATAGCAATGACGTATGTTCTTATTGCTTCTTCCATTGTTGCATATAAAGGATTATCAGTGTTCATAGTCTTTAATACCTTTCTTGCATCACTTATTTGCTTAATCTCGTAACCCAAACCAATCAAAAATATAATACTTATAATAGCACTTGAAATGCGTGTTAAAATATCCGCTTTATAAGTCCTGTTATATGCACTTTTTATTCTCTCTTTACATTCTTCTTTTTTATCCATAATCAACCTCAATTTCATTATATTCTTACAGTTGTAAGATGTCAAGTAAAATTCTTACATTTGTGAGATACTATTTTTATGAATGAATTTAAAGAAAATCTAAAAAATTTACGACAAGAGAAAAATGTTGGTCAAATTGAACTTGCAAACGCATTAGGAGTCAGCAAAGGAATAATAAGTCTTTGGGAAAACGGACTGAGAGAACCAAATATGCAATCCCTTATCACTCTTGCAAAATATTTTAATGTATCAATAGACTACCTTGTAGGGCTGGAAAAATAGAGAAAAACAACCACTTTTTTAATAAAAGTGGTTGTTTTATTTTTATTTATTATTTATCATCTCTGACACGTCTGATTGTTTCATCTCTTGAAAATAATCTTGATCTTCTTATGCAAAGTTGGATAAGCATCCAAAGACCGGCAAGTCCAACAATAGCATAGATAATTCTTGTGAATACACCGACACCAAAGATCCAAGTTACAAGATTCCAACTGAACACGCCAACAAGGAACCAGTTTAAGCAACCGATGATCATAATAACAAGTGCAATAATGTTTCCAATAATCATCTTCATACCCCCTTTATTTCATTAGTGTTAGTATGAATAACTTATCGCAATATTATGCAACAAAAGATTTTTTTATTTTGAAAGGAAAGTTGGTGCACAGAGGTTACTATTGGGAAGGGTGCCTCTGTGCACCGCTGTTATTTAGTTGTCATAATGTCATATCGAGAATTTTAAGATTGTGCTAACTTTCTTAAAATTCAAACATATCTAACCGATATAACTACTTTAACCATCCAGATACACTCGCTTTCGCTCAGTATGACATCTACACTTATTCAAATAACGTTATTTCAGTGCGAAATTTAGATGCAGAACAAGGCAACAAAAAATCGCGGCGCTTTAAAATTCCGCTCGCTTACTCGCGGACTTAGCCACCGCATCTTCAGTTATCTTTTTGTTTTATGCTTTGAAAGTAAAATTCCACATACAAAAAGTATCGTGAAATTTTCCTTTCTTTGCCTAAATCCAAAAATCCAACTAAACCTGCTATCCCAGGATTTCTCACTAAATCGTCTGCAAATCACTCTGTTTCATAAAAGGATTTCAGGGCGAAAAAGTATGCAGATGCAAGGCTCATAAAAAATTCCAGGCAGGCGCATATATGAAATATGTAACTGTCTGGAATTTTTTATAGTAACACAGCAGATGCGTGCTTTTTCGCCCTGAAATTAGCCCTGATAAATAGCATTCAACACAAAAAACGTTATACAAAATACCATCAATAAGATTGCCAAAATAACAGTAAATCTTTTGATTTTTCCCTGCAAATTGCCACCTTTGTTTCTGTTATAGAATGTATCAGCTTGACCGGTTATGGCGTTCATGCTGCCATCAGACTCTGTCCTTTGAGAAAGAACCATAATTATCATAAGTAATGCGCAAACAAAGATGAGTGATGCAAGAACTATTTTAATAACAGGGAAAGAACTTGCAATCCAACCTGCAACTGCAGTATCTCCTTCGGCAATTAAGTTAACAAAATTTGAAAATTTATTCATAATATCCTCCACAACGCGTATTATAACACACTAAAAATTTATAATCAAGCACTTTGAAATTTTTATAGAACAAAATACAAAACCACAAGAGCGATTGCCGCCACAATAAGCACAAACAATACGATTTTATTTATAGTTTTGTTTGTCATCCAAATTTTACTTTCACGGCTGTCGATAATCAAAAGCAAAAGAAGGAACACGAAAAGGCTTACATAAAGCAAAGTAAGTTTCTTTTCCAGTTCAGTTTGTGCAAGCAATAGATTAAAAAATATATTTTGCATAGTTTTCCTCTTGTTTGATATATCCTAGCATAAAAAAGTGATTTTGTCAATATAAAGCTAGGCCTGAGTGCATTTACAAATGGCAGCAAATTTTTCAGGATCAAGGCTTGCGCCACCAACCAAAAGTCCGTCAGCACCAGCAAAATCCACAAAATCTTTTGCATTGTCAGGTTTCACACTTCCACCATAAAGCACCGGCAAGTCAAACCCTTTTTCTTTAAGTTTTTCTTTAATTTTGGCAGTAAACTCTTTCACTTCCTCTTTCCCAAGAGCTTTGCCTGTTCCAATTGCAAACGTCGGCTCAAAGGCAATTAAAATATTTTCGCCACTATCTATATCAGTCAAAACCTCATCAAGCTGATCTTTTAAAGTGTTTGTGAACTCTTCCTCGGACTCAAATGACAAACAAACCACAGGAATAAGTCCATTTTTAAGCGCAAGTTTGACCTTTTTGTTGACTATTTCATTATTCTCACCAAAATAGTTTCTTCTTTCACTGTGTCCAAGAATAACTGCTTTCACACCGGCTTTGTCAAGCATGGTCGCACTGACCTCACCAGTATATGCTCCAGCTTCCCACTGTGCACAGTTTTCCGCACCAACCATAACTTCGCTGTCAAGAAATTGACAAACAGCCTCGGAAAGATGAATAAAAGGAGTGCATATGATGATGTTATCCTCAACATCTTCCACAAGAGGAATAAACTTTTCAGCATAGCTTACAATGCTTTGTTCCCCCTCAACCTCTTTGCTCATTTTAAAATTTGCAATATACCATTTTTTCATAGCAGTTCTCCTATTTATCCTCAAGCATATCGACACCAGGAAGCACAGCACCCTCAAGGAATTTGAGTGTAGCCCCGCCGCCTGTTGAAAGATGAGTTACTTTATCAGCATAGCCAAGCTCTGTGATTGCAGCAACGCTGTCGCCACCGCCAACAACAGAAACACCATCAGATTTTGCGACTGCTTTTGCAATTTTCTTTGTTCCCTTTTGGAATTTTTTGAACTCATAGACTCCAAGTGGCCCATTCCAAATGATAGTTTTCGCTCTTTTGATTTCTTTTTTGAATAACTTAACAGTTTTTGGGCCAATATCCATTCCCTGGAAGCCTTCTGGAATATTATATGAATTCACTTTTTTGGCTTTTGCGTTTGGTGCAAACTCCTCAGTTACAATTGTATCCACAGGAAGCACAACTTTAACATTAAGTTTTTCTGCCTCTTCCAAAATATTTTTAGCAACCGCAACTTTATCGGCTTCATAGCGGCTCATACCAACATTGCCACCTTTTGCAACGATAAATGTATTTGCCATTGCACCGCCAATCAAAAAGATGTTGGCTTTTTTCAAAAGTTTACCAATAACACCTATTTTATCTGAAATTTTTGCACCACCAAGGATAACAACAAACGGATGGCCAGCCCCCTCCACCGCACGTGAAAGAGAGACAATTTCTTCACTCATTAAAAACCCTGCAACCGCTGGTAAGTGCCTTGCAACACCAGCATTTGAAGCATGCGCACGATGAGCTGTTCCAAAGGCATCATTGATGAACACATCTGCAAGAGAGGCAAGCTCTTTCGCAAAATCGTCATCATTTTCTTCCTCTTCTTTATAGAAACGGATATTCTCAAGCAGGACAATATCCCCCTCTTTCATATCCGCAGTCAATTTTTTTGCACTCTCACCAATTGCATCATTTGCAAGCACAACCGGTTGCTTTAAAATCTCTTGAAGCCTTTTTGCAACCGGCGCAAGAGAAAGATTAGGCGCAACGACACCCTTTGGTCTGCCAAGATGCGAACAAAGAATAATCTTTGCACCGTTGTGGATAAGATACGTTATTGTTGGAATAGCCGCTCTGATTCTTGTGTCATCAATAATTTTATTGCTTTCATCAAGTGGAACATTAAAGTCCACGCGAACAAGAACTTTCTTGCCTTTAACATCAATATCTTTAAAAGTTTTTTTATTCATAATAAACCCTCTTTAATTTTTACTTAAACTAAAATATTCTAACTATCCTAATAATTTTACCAAATCTTTTTCGCAAATGTCAAACGTTTGACCACTTAGTTTAATTATTTATACAAAATAAAAAGGATTTAGCTAAAAATCCTTTCAAGTATTTTCAAAACTTCATCAAGAGTTTCACATTTCATAAGCTTAAGCTTTGTCGAAGCGTCAACTTTTCTTCCCTTGATATAGTGCGGAATATGACTTCTCATATTGAGCACAACATATCTTTCAGGAAAAAATTTAAGCAGAATTTCAATATGTTTCTTTATGTCAGCAAGCTTGTCAATTTGCACATTTTTTCCAAGAATTTCAGCAAATATCTCGGGATTGCCGACCGCTCCGCGACCTATCATAACTCCGTCAGCATTTGTCATCTTTTTTATGTTTTCATAAGAGATCTTATCCACACAATCCCCGCTGAAAATCAGCGGAATTTTCAAGGTCTCTTTCACCTCTTTTGCAAGCTGCATGTCAACTTTTCCAGAATAGCCCTGTTCTTTTGTTCTTGCATGAAGTGTGATTGCATCTGCACCGGCCTCCTGCATCGCAAGGGCAAACTCTTTTGCAACAATATGCTTGTCATCAATGCCGCTTCTCATCTTCACAGTAACCGGTCTGTCAGTTGCCCTTTTGCAAGCCTTTACAATCTCTTT
>JAFSVX010000040.1 GCA_017444785.1 Clostridia bacterium | reverse complement strand
GACAGACAGGGATAGTTTTGTAATTTTTTCTTGCACGGCAGACAATAATAAAAACGTAGAAGCATTTGTGAAATAATTTTCGCAAGTGCTTTTTTATGTTGAAGGAGAAACTGAAATGAAAAAAGAGGATCAAAGAAAAGTAATTCGTTTAGATGATTTGATGAAAATTGTCAATACGACAGGCAGAGAAGACAGTAAAGGTTGGATCGTTGCGCGTTTGATGGATCTTGGTTATGTTAAAAAAGATTCTGAAAGTTTTCTTAGTGTAAAAGAAAAATATACTGAAGAAGAGCTCAGAAAAATGGTTGTTAAATTTGTTAAAATTGACAAAAAAGACACTGAAAGATTATTAAGGTCTGAAACTTCTTCTTTAAAAAATGTTTTGTTAAACTTAGGTTATGAGGAAAAGGAACTTAAAGGTAAATCAAGAGAACAACTTGAACAAATAGCTGTTGAAACTGTTGGTGATAAAAGCTTACTGAAGCCAAGTTTGGAAAATTCATCAACACCTGAGAAGAAGGTAACGAAGTTTTCTGATTTTATAAAAGATCATCCGCTTTCAGATGCTGTTACCTTAGATGATAAGATAAAAGAGCATCAGGAACGTGTTAAATCTCGTCAAAGAGAGCAAAGTGAAAAGAAAGCAATAAAAACAATGGATATGTCAGTGTCTTTGGACAATAAGATAAAAGAGCACAAAGAACGGGTGGCTAAAAAAAGAATGCCAAAAACTGTAAAAAAGGTGTGGGATAAAGTAAGAGTTCAAGAGGTTATCAATGCAGATGAAGAAACTTTGCGAGCAGATGCAATTTGGGCGGGATACTCACAAAGTGCAATTAAAGGAAAAAACACACAAGAACTCAGATCTATGATTTTTGATAAAGTTAAGCTTGACAATCAAAGCATGATAAGTGTTTTAAGCAGTCCAAGTATATCTCAACTGAAGCAAGTTTTGGTTGGCTATGGTGCTTCTTGGGATGATGTTGCCAGCAAAGAAAGAGATGAGCTTGAGAAAATGTATATTTCAAGGGTTGGACTTGATGATATTATTGAAGCAAGAGATGATGTGAAAAAACAAGAGTTGATTTATGGTTCAAAGTTGAATCACAGATACGAAAATTCACTTATCGCCCTCAGACGTGAAAGAGGAAAAGAGATTGCTAAAGAGCTTAAAACCATTAAAACGCCAGAGGCAAGGGAAACATTCCTTAATGGATTATCACAAGCAGAACGCGAAGATGTTGTAAGTTATCAGAGTGTGAAAAATCTTGCAAAAGATGCTGCAAGAATACAAAATGAATTTATTGAAAATGCTTTAACATAAATAAAATAAAAACAGGTTATTTTTAAATTAACCTGTTTTTATTTTGTAATTTTATAAATGATAAATAATTTACGGTCTTAATTTTGGTTTGTGTTGGTGGTGCCGTCTGGGTTGAGGTTTGTGTCAGAGTTTGTGTCAGGATTTGAATCCGAATTATTATCGGTGTTTTGCTGAGAGTTTGAATTATTGTTGGTGTTAGACTGAGAGTTTTGGTTGTTGCTTTCGGTGTTGGAGGCCTTTTGGGCGTTGATTTCAAAGAGTTTTGTATCGCTATAGTAGAGTTGATAAGTGCCATCAAGAGTGCCGGAAAGGGTGAGGGTGATTGTTGTGTCAATGGTTGCCATTTTGGCAAAGGTTTCCTCTTCCATGGCATCGATTATGTTGTTGCCAATGATGGCTGATGTGTTTGCAGTCTCTTCCCCTTTTTTAAGAGTAAATTTTGATGCCTCAAGGGTGTTTTCTTGGTTTTTTGTGTTCTTGATTGAAAGAGCAATCTTCAGGTATTTTGTTTGGTTTTCGCTTGTTGCTTCTGCCTTGGCCTTATAGGTAAACTCAAAGCCGTCAGCATTTGCTTTTTGATTTCCGCAACCTGATAAAAGTGACAGACTTACAACCATCATAAGTGCAATTATAATTGATTTAATTTTTTTCATTTTTATTTCTCCTTACCAGTAATTTAACATAAAGTTAAATTATTTTATTGATGAAAAATTGAAAAATTATGACGTTTTTCATAATAATTTGTTATATTTTGCAGTTTTTATTAAATATATCTGGAATCTGTAAGTCTATATTGTGTTTTACAAGAAAAATTTTGTATTCTTGCCATTTATGTTTGCGAACTGGCATAGGTGGGTGACAATCAAAAAAGAATATAAGTGCAGGACTTATATTGTTAAAATTTTCTGCAAACTGATAGCCGGTCAGATGATTTTCTGATATCAATTTTTTAATTTTTGCGTGATAGTTAAAATACATAATTTATTTATTGATTAATAATAATTTTATTTTTAAATTTATTACAACTTTCTGGAAATAGTATTTTTTTTATAAACGTACTTATCCTATAGATCATCAACATCTTGTATAGGAGTGCTTCCGTCAAGCGAATTTCCAGTATAGCTTCCGAAAGGGTCACTTTTGCTCAGAAATTTTGTGATATTTGTCATTTTTTGTATGTTCTTGCATTTTTTCATAAAAATAGTATGTGCAAAAACATGAAATGTTATTATTCATATTTTTTCATTAGATATACAATTTTATTTGCTGATTTTGCATATCTGCAAAGATAAAGGTTATCTGTAAGATAGCAATCTTCAAAGAAGAAAACGTATGGCGAGCGAAAATCGTCGTTGTTTACAAAAAATATGCAAGCATCAGATTTATCAATTAAATATTTTTCAAATTTTAGTTTTTCAAAATCAAATGGATTGAACTTTATTTTTGAAAATTCTTCATAGTCGGATTTTACATCTGCAATTTCAATTTCATTGTCAATTGATTTCATTTCTTCAATAACTTTTGTGCAAAGAGAGGAAAAGTCATTACTATTTAATATTTTAAAAGTTTTGATACCCTTTTGGATTAAAATTTCGACTATTTTTTTGATTTTCTCTTTAAAAGGTTCAAGATTGCAATAACCAATTTCTTCGCACACAATACAACATGATTTCATAAAATTCTCCTTTATATGATGATTTAAATGGGGTTTCTAATTAGTATTAAATAATATCAATTATCCATAATTGGTATATATTATACCATAATAAGTCAAAAGTACAAATAATTTGACTTATATTTTACAACATAATCCATGTATCTTTGATAGACTTTACTTAGGTGAAGATATGGCAAATGATAATTTAAACAAAAAAGAAATTTTATTTAGGTTGGGTTATTTCAGGGATAGTAAAAATATCCCAGCATCAAAACTTAGTACTGATTTAAATCACGCTTCAAATTATATATATAAAATTGAAAACAATGAGATGAAAATGAGTATTGATACTTTTCTTGAAGCGTTGGAACTTTTGGGTGTAACTACAAGTGAGTTTTTCGCTCCAGCTTTTAAAAAGGAAGATGTTGAAATTGTTGAGGCGCTTGGTCGCTTGACAGATGAAAACAAAAGAACAATTATTGACCTTATAAATAAATTGAAATAGAGGCGGGCAGTTTTGAACTGCCCCTTTTTCTTATGTTTTAAAATTGTTGCTTTAAAGTTAATTAAATTATTTCAACATTATCTTGCGAAATGTTTTCGCCGAAAACTATGCTTGCGGTGTCGGTTGTGCGCTCGAAAGTTGCATTTTGAAGTGAGGAGTTAATGTCAACGCTTCCGGCAACTTTGAAGGTGGTGCCTTTCAGGTCAAGCGGTTTGGCTCCGGCAAAAGTGAGGAAAGTGTTTGAAAGAACGTAAACAGGATCATCATTATCTTTGTTGAAAGAGGTGGCATTGATAAGCGTATAGTGGTTGAAATTATTGCTTTGACCATTGTTTTTCAGTTTGTCAATCACAAAGTCTGCATTTGATGAAACTATGTATGGATATTTTGCCTCCACACTGCCATAATCAACTGAAATAATGTGGTTGCATGATGATCCATAGTCGAACGTATTTTTACTTTTGATAAGGTCAGCATTTAAGTTGAGGTTTTTATACTGTCCGCTTTTATTGTTTTTTATAAGTATTGCGGAGTTAAGTTTTCCATTATACTCAAAGCAACCAAGCTGATTGCCGGAAATTGTTATTGGCATATTGCTTATGCTGTCAGTTGCGCGCGAGATGACTATGCCACAAGTGTTGTCGTCATGTTTTTCGTTTGGCATGATCTTGCAGTTTTTTATGTTCAGTCCGCCGTCAATAAGATTTATTGCATAAAGTGTGTTATTCACGGGCTCCTCATCATATTTGCCGGGATTGATGATTTCAAGGTTCTCAATGTTGACACTGTCATTTTCAAGTTTTGCGTCAATGGTGAGACTGCCATAAAACTTGGGCTTTACATTTGACGAGTTGGGCTTGCCAACAATTGTTATTGATTTATCAATCAAGACATTTTTATTGTCCGAAATATCATTGTGAATTTCTATTTTATCTCCGGATTTTGCATTTTTGACAGCTTCAGTTAAAGAGCTGAAATTTATGTCGCCTATCATAACTTTTTCTTCTCGGTTTTGATTGATTGATGCTTTACAGCCAGAGAGGGGAAGACATAGGCACAAGATCGAGATTGCAAGTAAGATTATTGAAAACAATTTTTTCATACACATAGTTTCTGCTTTTTATTGACTTATTATGCAAAAAAAACACTTGCCAGATTGCAAGCGTTTTTTATTATTGTTATTTATATTTGTTTTAGATATTTATAGTTGATGAGTATAAAGTTTAATTTTTTCAATTAACCGAATAAAAAGATTTATATTTCTCAATTAACTGAGTATAAAGATTTATATTTTTCTGTTATTCAAGCATATAGATTTATATTTTTCAACTAAATTAAGACTATTGCACAGAGTTTTTCTTGCGAAAATCCATACGTCCACGTTGCACGTGGTCAAGAACTATTTTTCTTATTCTGAGGGACTCTGGTGTTACTTCCAAAAGCTCATCTTCGTCAAGAAATTCAAGGCTTTCTTCCAACGTCAGTGGCTTCACAGGCTCAAGGCGCAGTGCGTCATCAGACGCTGACGAACGAATGTTTGTAAGTTGTTTTTTCTTGCAGACATTGACTACAATATCTTCATGCTTTGGATTCATACCCACGATCATTCCACCATAGACTTTTGTGCCTGGAGTTATAAGTAATTTTCCACGCTCTTGTGCATTATAAAGTCCATATGTGATTGCCTCGCCATTTTCATAGGCAACAAGCGCACCAAAGTTGCGGTGCTCTATTGCTCCTTTATATGGTTGGTAGCTGTCGAAAATACTACTCATCACGCCTTCACCTTTGGTGTCGGTCAAAAATTGGTTCTTATATCCAAACAAGCCACGTGCTGGAATTAAAAACTCCAAGCGGATACGGCTTCCGTGGTTGCTCATTGTGATAAGGTCGCCTTTTCTTGATCCAATTGTGCCCATGATTGCGCCTACGCTTTCTTCTGGGACATCAATTGTCAAACGGTCAATAGGCTCACACTTGACACCGTCAATCTCTTTATAGATAACCTTAGGCATGCTGACTTGAAATTCAAGTCCATCACGGCGCATGTTTTCAATCAAGATTGAAATGTGCATTTCACCACGGCCGAGAACTCTGAATGTGTCGGCATTTGCGGTTTCAAATACCTTTAAGCTGAGGTCCTTTACAGCCTCTTTCATAAGTCTGTCGCGAAGATGACGGCTGGTTGAATATTTACCTTCAGTTCCTGCAAATGGACTGTTGTTGACTGAAAATTCCATTTCTACGCTTGGCTCACTGATCTTAACAAATGGAAGAGCCTCTGGCTGGTCTTTGTCGGCAATGGTGTCTCCAATAGTCATCTCTTCACTGCCTGAAATACAGACAATATCACCAATTGTTGCAGACTGGGCAGGAACACGCTTTAAGCCTTCATATTGGAATAAGTTTGTGATTCTGAATTGTTTTCTGCGTTCTGGATCGTGATAGTTCACAATTGCAACAGTGTCGCCAACTTTGACGCTTCCTTGTTCAATCTTACCAACTGCAAGTTTTCCAAGGAAATCGTTTTGCTCGCAAGAGGAAACAAGCATCTTAAATGGCTTTGTTTCATCACCGGTTGGGGCAGGGATATGATTTACTATTGTTTCAAAAAGAGGCTTCATATCAGTTCCCATTGTGTCAGGATCAAGAGAGGCAATACCCATTCTTGCACTTGCAAAGACGAATGGACTGTCAAGTTGCTCGTCAGAAGCACCAAGATCCATTAAAAGTTCAAGCACTTCGTCCACTACTTCTTTTACACGTGCATCTTTTCTGTCAATTTTGTTGACAACAACAACTATGCGGTGGTTGAGCTCAAGTGCCTTTGAAAGAACAAATCTTGTTTGAGGCATGGTGCCTTCAAAAGCATCAACGACCAAAAGTACGCCGTCAACCATTTTAAGTACACGTTCAACCTCTCCACCAAAGTCTGCATGTCCTGGTGTGTCGATAACATTTATCTTTACATCTTTATACATACAAGCGGCATTTTTTGAAAGTATAGTGATACCACGCTCACGTTCAAGGGCGTTGGAGTCCATCACACGATCAGCAACCTCTTGATTTTCACGAAAGACGCCACCTTGTTTAAGCATCTCGTTGACAAGCGAGGTCTTGCCATGGTCAACATGGGCAATTATTGCGATATTTCTTATGTTTTTGTTTTCCATATTTTTCTCCTGTTTTATTCTTCACTTTCTTGCCTTGTAACTTCAAGGGCAAGCTCTGTGATTCTGTTATCTTCTGTTTTTGTTATTTTAAACGAAAGAAGTGTTTTGATTTGTTCATAGTCATTGTGTTCATTTAATATGTCGTCAATTGCAATGATTTCAACTTTTGCACCGACTTCTGGAAGTGTTTCCAAAAGTTCATAAACCATACCACCAACTGATGAATACTTTGTTTCTGGGAGATGCTCTATTTCAAGATAGTCATAAAGATCTTCTACGCTGACATCTGGATCAACGATATACGTATCTTCGCCAGTTTTTTTGATTGGTTCGGTAATAACTTCATCATCATGCTCGTCATAGATCTCGCCAACGACTTCTTCCAAAGCATCTTCCATTGTTACAATGCCACTTGTTCCGCCGTATTCATCCAAAACAATGGCAAGATGTTTTTTCTCTTTTTGCATTGTGCGGATGACATCGTCAACTTTTGTTGTTTCGGTAACAAACATTGGTTTTGACATAAGCTTGCGTATATTGATGCGCTTGCCCTTAAGGTAATTGATTATGAAATCCTTTTGGTTAAGTATTCCAATTATGTTGTCTTTGTCGTCTTCATAAACGGGAACTCGAGAAAATTGATGCTCAATAAAGATGTTTTTTATTGTGTCAAGATCGTCCTTTACATCAATAGCAATCACGTCAACGCGAGGTGTCATTATGTCATAAACTGTTCTTGACGAAAGGTCAAGTGCGCCTTGCAAAATGTCGGCTTCGCCTTGATTGATGACGCCTTCTTCACTCATTGTGTCAATGATTGTTTCAAGCTCATCTTCAGTGACGGTTGGTTGGGCTTCCTCTTTTTGTTTCTTATTTACCAATTTTTGAAGCCCATGGAACAAAAATGTTATTGGAATAAGAAGTTTCATAAGAAAGTATAAAAATCCACTGAAACGAAGCGCCCATTTATCCGGATTTGTTCCTGCCACCGACTTTGGCAATATTTCACCAAAGATCAAAATTACGATTGTCATGACAACAGTATTTAAAAGGTTTGACAGGGTTGGACTGACAATAAACTTTGTCAAAAGGTATGCACAAAGTGTTGTTGAGGCAATGTTAACAAGGTTGTTTCCAACTAAAATTGTGGAAAGTGCCTTGTCATAGTTGTCGCAAATATATGTTGCACGTCTTGCACCTTTAATTTTTTCATCAGCGAGTGATTTTATACGAAGTGGGTTTGCACGTGAAAAAGCAGTCTCGCTTGCGGAAAAGAACGCTGAAAACAATATCAAAAGCAATATACCAGCGATTGCGAAGCCGTCTGCAACAGTAAAATTATTTGAACATATTAAGTTAGAAAAGATACTCGGGGGTACCATTATTTTTTGTCTCCTTTAATAAAACATGTTAAGTATTATAACACTTATATTTTAAAATGTAAACACTTTATTTGTTATAAATTTGTTTTATTATTATTTTTCTGGTTGTTAACACAAACACTTGCATAGTTTCAGGCTTTGTGATATGATTTTTATATGACTTTACCAGAGCAATTTATCGTCAATATGAAAAAATTACTTGCTGGTGACTATGAAAATTATATCGCCAGTTTTTCGCATGCACCAAAACGTGCAGTAAGGGTTAATCATAACTTTATTTCAGACAGCGATTTTGAAAAGACTTTTCCATATCCTGTGAAAAAAATTGAAGGGATTGAAGGCGCATATTTACTTGAAACAGGTGAGAAAATTGGAAACAGTGTTTTTCATCATGCCGGAATGATCTATCTGCAAGAGCCTTCAAGCATGCTGGCGGCGACTGCACTTGAAGTGAAAGAGGGCGATTTAGTTTGCGACATGTGCAGTGCACCGGGTGGCAAGGCAAGTCAAATTTTGGATAAAAACAAAACTGGAATTGTTGTTTGCAATGAGTTTGTGCGCCCTCGTGCAAATGTTTTATTTTCAAACATAGAAAGACAAGGCTTCAAAAATGCAATAATCACAAGTTTGGATACATCTGTTTTGGCGGAAAATTTTGCGAACTATTTTGATAAAATTTTGGTTGATGCACCTTGCAGTGGGGAAGGAATGTTCAGAAAAGAACCTGAAACAATTTCTGAGTGGAATGAGGGTTTGCCACAATTTAACAGTCAGCGTCAGCTTGAGATTTTGGCAAATGCTGATAAGATGTTAAAACAAGGTGGAACACTTGTTTACAGCACTTGTACCTTTAATTTGATTGAAAATGAATTGGTTGTGACGCAGTTTTGCGAAAAGTATGGCTATAAGATTTGTGACTTGCCAGAAGTTGTGCAAAAAAACGCAAAAAGCGGGTTTGATATTGCAAAATTTGGTTATAAAACAAACAATGTGGACACAACAAAATGTGCAAGATGTTTTCCACAAGATAATTTTGGTGAAGGACAATTTATTGCAAAATTGCAAAAAATCAGTGAAAATAATGGTGAAATATACAAACAAAAATCAAATTTTGATAAATTATCAAATAGTGAAATGTTATTGATAAAAGACTTTTTGAAACAGACAATTGGTGAAACTGATTTTGAATTTTATAAGATCAAAGATGACATATTTATCAGCGAAAAATCACTTCCGGGGGTATCGAAAGGTGTTTTGGGATATGGTGTGAAACTTGGAACGTTGGCAAAAAATCGGATAGAGCCATTTCATCAATTTTTCAAAGCCTATGGAAATCAGTTCAAAAACAAAGTTGAACTTAAAGAGGAAAATGATATCAAAAACTATCTTTATGGAAATGAGATAGACATTGACAAAAACCTTTCAGGCCTTGTGTCTGTCACATATCATGGCGCAGTTCTTGGCGGTGGCAAAGCTGTGCAAGGCAAACTGAAAAACTACTATCCTAAAGGGTTGAGAAATAATAAATTATAAAAATATTTGCATAAAACTGTTGACAGATGTGAAATATCGTGTATAATAATATCGTTAATAAAAATTATTGTGCCAAAGACAGTAAGTGATGGCAAATGCTATCTTAAAGTTGCTTACCGAGGAACATTCATAAAGAGGACTTTTCAATCTCTTGCCGTGTTCCGCTTGGGCGCGCAAGAGATTTTTATTTTCACTTCACACTATTAATAGGGAGGAAAAATAATGTCAGCTAATTTTGAGAATAAAAAAGTCGTTGTTGAAGAAATCAAAAATTATGCTAAAGACGCAAAGACAATCGTTCTTGTTGACTATAAAGGTTTGACTGTTGCAGAAGTCAGCGAACTTCGTAACGCTTTCAGAAAAGCCGGCGCAACCTACAAGGTTTATAAAAACCGTCTTATGAAAATTGCTTTTGAAAGTCTTGGTATCAAATTTGATGACAGCCTTCTTGAAGGCACAACCGCTGTTGCATTCCACAGTGAAGACGCTATTGCTCCTGCCAAGATTGCGGTTGATGGAGAGAATAAGTATAAAGCTTTGACAGTTAAGGCATCATGGTATGACGGAAAACAACTCGATGCCAACGAGACAAAAAAGCTTGCATCTATCCCATCAAAAGAAGTTTTGGTGGCACAATTGGTTGGATTGCTTACAATGCCTATGCGTGGGCTTGCTGTTGCAATTTCTGAAATTGCAAAGAAAAACGCGTAATTAAAAATTAAAAACTATTTTAAGGAGAAATAAAAATGGCAGATATTAAAAAATTTGTTGAAGAAGTTAAAGGTTTAACTGTTTTGGAACTTAACGATCTTGTTAAGGCCCTTGAGGAAGAATTTGGCGTAAGCGCTGCTGCAATGGCAGTTGCTGCCCCTGCTGCTGGCGCTGCTGCTGGTGCTGCAGACGCTGCAGAAGAAAAATCAGAGTTCAACGTTGTACTTAAAGACGTTGGCGCAAACAAAATTAACGTTATCAAAGTTGTTCGTGAGATCACTGGTCTTGGACTTTCTGAGTCTAAAGCTTTGGTTGAAACTCCAAACGCAACTATTAAAGAGAACGTTGCAAAAGACGCAGCTAATGAAATGGTAGAGAAATTCAAAGCTGCTGGTGCTGTTGCAGAACTTAAGTAATTAAAAGTTATCAAAATAAAACGCAAAAGTGTGAAGAAAAAATGACGCGATTTACGCGCCATTTTTTATTGTTCATTTTCGTTTGCTGTAAATATGAAATATAAAAGATAAATTTTTTAAATTTTGATAAAAATCGTTTGACATGTGTAGAATAAATGTATACAATATTTGCAAGAAATAAAAATAAACCAAAAGTCTGAAAAATGGTAAAAAATAAGGCAAAATAGCCATAAAAACAAGCCATAGACAAAGGAGAGAGAAGAAGAT
>JAFSVX010000039.1 GCA_017444785.1 Clostridia bacterium | reverse complement strand
TTGATGATTGATTATTGCGTTTGAGTTTTTGAATAATAAAAATAATGAAGAGCATGTTTTAAAACATGCTCTTCATTATTTTTATTATTCAAAAACTCAAACGCAATAATCAATCATCAACACCCAGCAAAAAGTCACAGCTGACATTAAAATATTTTGCAATTTTTATTATGTAAGATGCTTTTGGCTCATTTATTCCTTTTTCCCAAAAATCAATTGCTTTCTGCGTCACACCAATAGCTTTAGCAAGTTTTATTTGAGATAAACCAGCATCTTTTCTCAGTTCAAATATTCTTTCCCCAATGGTTATTTCCATACTGAAATTATAGTAGAAAATTACTTGAAATGTTTGACAAAGTAGAATTCTACTTGTATAATATAGTTATAAACACAAAGTTGTTTAAATATTCAAAGGAGGAAAAACGTATGGAATATAACAAAACAAAAAGAGGTCTTGAAAAAGCTGCGGGCATAGTTGGAGTTGTTGCATCTTCAATACTCATATTAACATTTATTATTCTACTTATCTATTGCATAACTCAAAGCGGGACATATGAATACGAATATTATGATCATTTTGGAGACGTACATACTTACGTCGAATATATCAATCCTCAAATAGCAACATTCATAGGATTATATTGCTTCATTTGCATTTTTAATATTGCGTTGAATATCTTAGCACTTATTTTCAGTGCAAAAGTTATCAAAACACCCGTTCAAGCAGATGGCACCATTACACAAAGAAATGGATCAAGAATTTCTATGTTAGTATTTAATATCCTAACAGGGAAATTGGTCTCTGCAGGACTTATGATTGCAGTTCTTTGCCTTAAAGATAAAGTTGCTGTTGCACCAACAAACGGACAAATTTAAAATATTGAAAAACAATGAAAAAATACAATGAGAGATTAAATCGTTGTATTTTTATATATATTTATATTCTTGCAAACAGTGGCACAACTTTTTCAAGAGAGACACTGCCTGGCACAACCTCTTTCCAAGCTGGTGTCTTATCCATATGCAAGAATTCTCTTATTGCCTTGCAAGAATTTGGCATAACAGGTTCCAAAATGTTTGAAAGGTTTGCAATAACATATGCACAAGTGTAAATTGTGTTATTGAATCCCGCAATGTCCTCTTTCGCTTGAACCCAAGGCTTCTGCTCATCATAGTATCTGTTTGCATCGCTTATAAGGTTCATTGCGCACTCGGTAGCCTTCTTGAACTCAAGTTTTTCAATATTTTCAGCAACCTCTCCATAAGTTTTGATCACAAGATCACGAATATTTTTGTCAATCTCACCCTCCGGCAAAACCTCAAGTCCTTTGAACTTAAGAGTTCTGTTGATAAGGTTACCAAACTTGTTGACAACCTCAGTATTGTGAGTTGTTTGGAAAATCTCAAGGTCGAAATCAATGTCCTTTTTCTCTGGGCCTTTTGCTGCGAAGAAATATCTTAGGCTGTCAGTATTATACTTGTCTGACCAGCTTTTCGCATCAAAGCTGAGGTCTGATGGAGTATTGCTTTTACTGATTTTTTGCCCTTTATAATTAAGATACTCACTTGATACCATTCTTACATCAGTAATAAAGTTTTCTTTTGTGGCTTCAAGCTCTGCAGGAAGAAGCATACTATGGAACATTATGTTATCCTTCGCATGCACGGCATAGATTATCTTTTCGATGTCAACTGCATGATCCTTTTTCCAGAAATCCTGCCAGTCAAAGCCCTGCTCTTGTCCAAGCTCCATAGTGTCGGTTAAATATCCCAAAAGTGCTTCCCACCAGCACCAAACAACTTTATCTTCATAGCCCTCAATTGGAATATGCACACCCCACTGAAGATCACGAGAAAAATCACGGTCAACAAGATCTTTAAGATATTTTTTAGTCTCATTGATGCTGTTTGCACGCCAAGTAGCTTCACCATTTTTAAGTGTTTGCTCAATCACATCTTTGAATGCTGTAAGCTTGAACACCAAAACTTTATGCTCTTTTTGAGTAGTCTTTGAGCCACAAATCAAGCACTTACCACCCTCGAAATCTTTTTCAACAGGAACATAGCCACATTCGCAGTTATCCCCCTTGGTCTGTCTGCCACAATTTGGACAAGTGATTTCAACTTCTGTGTCTGCAACAAACTTATTGCAAGATGGGCAGAAAGGACGAAGCACGCTTTTCTCATAAAGATAGCCATTATCATAAATCTTCTTAAAAATCTCTTGACAGTGAGATTTATGGAAATCGCTGTAAGTTATTGAATATTTATCGAACGAAAAGTTATAAGCATCAAGCGTTTCTTTAAAGTGAGCATGGTATCTGTCAACGATCTCCTTAGGGGTGCAACCTTCTTGCTTTGCTTTCACCTCGAACTTGGTTCCGTGACTGTCAGTTCCGCTGACCATAAGGACATTATCCCCAATCATCCTGTGGTATCTTGCAAGAATGTCGCCAGGAAGCGAACTTGCAACATAACCTATATGTAAATTATTGTTTGCGTATGGCCACGACACGCAAATCACAATATTTCTTTGTTTACTCATATTTTCACCTTCTTAAAAATTTTGATTATAAAATAACACCATAAGATATTATAGCTTTCACATTCGATTCGTTGCCCTTATAACCAAAATAAACTTTTTCATATACTTAAACATCCTATTTAATCTCTTTCGCTTGTTTATGAATTGATTTATCTTATCAATTTATTTTTTATATTTAAAACCTTCAACTCTTCACGAATTACTTTGTTATACATGTAAATTTATTTATCATACTCATAAATTTCATTTACCATAGTATTTTACAACTTTTGTGCACCAAAAGTCAAGACAAAAAATAAATGTAAATAGAACATCAAAAAACAGAGCAAAATTTGCTCTGTTTTATCTCAAAGGAAAGGTGGTGCATAGGAGATTATATTTGGGAAGGGTATTTCCCCTATGCACCGCATAATTTTAAGATAATATTTTAATGTTTTCCCTGAGAATATTAGATAGAAACCCCATGGCAGCAGAAAGCAAGAGATTTTTGTTTTTAAGCAAAGCAAACAGGTTCGCCATAGTATCCGTTGTTACATGGCGGTTCTGTTTGCAAAGCTTAAATCAAAAAGAATTGCTTTATGCGACTATTCGGTCCGCTTTGTAAGCAAAGCGGAACCAAAACGGGAAGGGTGCCTCTGTGCACCGATTTAAACTTATTTAAACATTTCTTTTCCAATAGTAATCATCATATGTCCCTTTTATAACAGTTGCTGTCGTGGCAGTATTTGAAACATCAACTGCTGTTCCAGTTGTGACACTATATTGTTGTGTCACATACCATCCACTTAATGTTCTGAAAGTAACACTATTAAGACTATAACACTCATAGAATGGATGCATTCCAATAAATGTCACTCCACTTCCAATAACTGCACTTTGAAGACTACTGCAACCGTTAAATGCAGAATCTCCAATGCTTGTCACACTGTCTGGTATTGTTATGCTTGTAAGATGTGTACATTTATAAAATGCTTGTTGTCCTATACTTGTTATACCTTCTTCTATTGTTACACTCGTTATCTTTCTGTTGTTTGTAAATGCCCATCCTTGAATCTCTGTTACATTTGATTTTATAATAACAGTTTCAAGATTTGGTGCATTTGTGCCAGAAAATGCAGAACCACCAACAACACCCGATGTTATTGTCAAAGTTACTAATGATGATTTCAATAATCCACCAGTTGTGAACGCAGTCATAGGCACAACAGCTGATGTCACAGGTAACCCTGCAAATGCATTTGTTCCAATAACAACAGAAGTGTTGTTTATTGTAATACTTGTAATTTTTGCTGCATTGCCATTGGAGCCATAAAACATACATGTTGGAACTTTTGTTACATTACTGCCAATGTTTAACGTAATCCCTTCTCCAGATTGGCCTGCTTCATAGAATAGATAACTGTCTGTTGCAAAATCTGTTGTTATGCTTCCATTATAATTGATCTCTGTCAGATTACTGCATCCATTGAATGCAGAAGTCCCAATACTTGTCACACTTGCAGGTATTGTTAAGTTTGTAAGTCCGGTGCAGCCTTGAAATGCAAAACTTTTTATACCTACGCAATCATTTGCGATTGTTATACTTTCACTTACTTGACTAGTAATACCAACTGCTGTCTTTGGTATATTGAAGTTTGCGTTTGTATAATATATCACTCCATTTGATGCTGTTTCAAATGTTCCTTTGAGTGTTTCATTATTTACAACAACAATCGCATAATGCCCAACATCTCCATAACCACTACTTCCTGCAGAAATTGTAAATGACGATTTATTTAAAACCTCTGTAAGCATATAACAATATGTAAATGCATAATTTCCAATGTTGTTCAGACTGTTTGGAATGGTTATGCTTGTAAGCCTAATACAGTTTTGGAATGCATTATCTGCAATACTTGTTACACCATCTGGAATTGTAAGATTTGTTACTGCTGCATTATCAATATAGAACGTCCATGCATTGTTTATCCAGTCCGAACCAAATGTCATCCCACACCAATCCTCTATATCCCCTGAATAATATATTGATGTTATTCCTGAGGATTTTAAGAAATTTGCAGGTATTCTTTGCACTCCTTCTCCAATTATAAGCCTTACACCACCTACTTCTGTGCCTGCACCATTAAATACTTCTGGATAATTTGATGTAAAATCTTCTACAGAAACTGCATCATAATTTACCGTGGCAAGCTTTTTACATCCGGCAAATGCAATATCTCCAATGCTTGTCACACTGCTTGGTATTGTTATGCTTGTAAGCTCGGTGCAACCTTGGAATGCAGAAACTCCAATGCTTGTCACACTGCTTGGTATTGTTATGCTTGTAAGATCAGTAAGACCTTGGAATGCATTATCTGTAATGCTTGTCACTCCTGACTCAATTATTACAGCTACAACCTTTATTGACAAACCAGTGTTAGACACATCAAAAAGATTTTTAGGTATCCTTGTCACCTCATTACCAAACGTAACAGTAATTCCACTTCCTAATATCCCTGCATCGCCAAATGGAGCATAGTATGATTGAACATCATTTACGGAAACTGCA
>JAFSVX010000038.1 GCA_017444785.1 Clostridia bacterium | reverse complement strand
CGAGAGAAAAACCTGGCGATTTGACTGACATAGTCGTTGCCTTTGATTTGGCTGACAGCTTTTTTCATGTTTTTTGCGTTATAAATTGCACTGCTGCTGACCAGAATACTTGCGCCCATTTTCCTGAGTATTGATGCATTTTTGACATTGACACCACCGTCAATTTCAATATAGACATTTCTGCTGTATTCATGGATTTCTGCAACCTTTTCTGCACTTCCTGGGATAAAAGCTTGTCCCGCCGCCCCAGGCTCAACACCCATGACAAGCACGACATCAACAAGGCCACTTTTCACAAGATCTCTTATTTTATATGCTGGCGTTTTAGGGTTGATTGCGATTCCTGCAAGCACGTTTTTTGATTTAATTTTTTTAAGCAAAGCCTCTGCATCGCTTGTTGCTTCATAGTGGAAAGACAAAATGTCAACACCAAGAGCAAGGTATTTGTCCACAACCTTTTCAGGATTTTCCACCATAAGATGAACGTCAAGCATAAGATTTGTATTTTCTTTGACAAAATTAACAAGTTTTTCATCGAAAGTTTTTCTTTTTACAAAAACTCCGTCCATAACGTCAAAGTGAATAAAGTTACACCCTGCCTTTTCGGCGTCTTTCACTGCTTGAAGCAAAATTTCTTTCTTTTCATAGTCCACACAAAGAAATGATGCGGATACACGTTTAAACATAAAAATCTCCTTTTAATTTACTCAGTTTATAATATTATAACAATATCTTGCCTTAATGTAAAATGAATTTGTAGTATTTTTACGAGTCTATATTTTCTTCACTTAGCACTCTTCTGCGAAGCTGACCACAGGCGCCATCAATATCACTGCCGAGTGTTCTTCTTGTCGTGGCAGAGATTCCGTTTGCTTTAAGTTCCTCAAAGAACTCATGAGTTTTGATTTCACTTGCAGGAACAAGCGGACTGTTTGGTGTTTTGTTAATAGGTATCATATTCACGTGGCAGGAAAGTCCTTTGCAAAGTGATGCAATGCGCTTTGCGTCTGCTTTTGATACATTACCTTTTGATAAAATATATTCAAAGACTATTCTTCTGTGCGTTTTTTTAAAGTAGTAATGGATTGCTTCAAACAGATCAGCAAGGCTGTAAACATTTGCAACTTTCATGATAGCACGCCTGTTTTCGTCAGTGGTTGCATGCAGAGATATTGTCAGAGTGATCTGCAAGTCCATATCTGCAAGCTTTTTGATTTTAGGCGCAAGACCGCAAGTTGAAAGAGAAATATTTCTTGGGCTGATATTGATTGAAGATTTATAAGATATAAGTTCAATAAATTTTGCCACATTGTCGAAATTATCAAGAGGCTCCCCACTGCCCATAAGCACAATGTTGGTGATTTTTCTGTCCTCTTTCAGTCCGCCGCCAAGGAATTTGTTGACAGCAAGCACCTCACCAACCATTTCCCCTGCCTTAAGGTTTCGAAGCTTCCCGTCAATCCCGCTTGCGCAAAAAACACAGCCCATGGCGCAACCAACCTGAGTGGAAATACAAATAGTGTTGCCATATTTATATTTCATAAGCACGCCTTCCACGATGTTGCCATCGCAAAGCTTGAACAAAAATTTCATTGTTCCATCTTTGCTTTCAAACTTTTTATAAATCTCAACAGGGGTGTCCTCAAACTCCTCTTTCAGTTGTTCACGAAGTTCTTTTGGAAGATTTGACATCTCATCAATTGGTGTATAATTGCAGGCAAAACTATAGATTTGCTCAGCACGAAAACGCTTGACAGATCTTTCGTCCATCAAAGCTTTAAGCTGGTCAAGTGTATATTCTTGCAGAATTTTTTTATCCATAGTTCCCCTGTTTGTTTTTTATATCAATCAGTTGTTTATCAGTTTATTTGTTTATCAGTTAATTTGTTCGTCAGTTAATATAGCTGTTTTGTATTGTTGACAAAATGTCAAAACAGTTTTATGTCAGCATATCAGTTTGAATTGGTCATAAATTTTTTTATTATTCTTCGGTCAGCATTACAGTTTGAAATTGGTCGCCAAGCTGGAATTTTCTTCCTGCATAAAGTTGTTTTGCAGTAAGAAGTTTTCCACCTGGGAATTGTGCTTCCAAGATTTCAATCACGCCCTGTCCACATTTAACGAACACCCCGTTTTTTGCACTGCTTGGAGCAATAATTTCGCCAATTGAAGCTTCAGCCGGTATAACAATATCTTTATTTTCTTTTGCGCGTGCAATTTTGACAAGTTCACCATTAAGGCTTGTTCTTGCCATTGGATCTGGGCTTGTGCCAAGTATCATACATTTGAGCTCTTTTGCAGATTTATTCCAATTTATCATGCACTCTTCTTTCTTGATTTTCTTTGTTATTGTGGCATTTGAGTGTTGTTGTTTTTCGGGAATAGTTGTGCCTTGTTCAATGTCCTCAAGCGTCATTAACAACAGCTCAGAGCCCATTTCAGCAAGTCTGACAGCAAGCTCACCTGCGGTTTCCTCTTCGCCAATGGTGGTTTTTCCCATACTTAAAATGTCGCCGGTGTCAAGTCCTGCTTCAGTTTGCATGATTGTAACGCCGGTGTAGGTTTCACCATTTATAATTGCGGCTTGAATAGGTGCTGCTCCGCGATATTTTGGCAGCAGGCTTGCATGGACATTGATGATTCCATATTTTGGTATATCAATGATTGATTGGCTGAGAATTTGGCCATATGCTGCGGTTACCATAATGTCAGGCTGAAGATTTTTTATATCTTCAAGGCCGTCTCTGCTTATCTTTTCGTATTGGAGAACCTTTACATTATGCTCTTTTGCCCAAACTTTTACAGGCGATGGCGTAAGTTTATTACCTCTGCCAGAAGGCTTATCAACCTGAGTGATAACTGCCAGCAGTTCATGATGACTGGCAAAAATTTTATCAAGGCTTGGAATTGCAAAATCCGGAGTTCCTAAGAATATTATTTTCATATTTGTTCACCTACTTTTTATTCTTTTCTTGTTTTTGTTTGAATCTGTGGTATTCCTCATAGGTATCAAACAGATTGGTCGCTTTATCAATAAATAAGATACCATTTAAGTGGTCAAATTCATGGCAAAATGTCTTGGCAGTAAATCCGGTGAAAGTGTTATCAACAAAGTTGCCGTTTTGGTCTTGATACTTTACAACTACTTTGTTTGGTCTTTCAACATCTCCCCATTTCCCAGGCACAGAAAGGCAACCCTCTGCAGTTGTCTTGCAAACGCCTGAAGAAGATATGATTTCTGGATTTACCACTCTTATTGGTTTGTCGCCGTCAAGAATGATGAACATGCGTTTCAGTATGCCCACTTGCACCGCAGAAAGCCCCGCACCCTGTTGTTTGTCAAGGGTATCTTGCATGTCATCAAAAAGCTCGACAAGACTTTTGTCGAAAACAACAACCGGTTTAGAGATTTTTCTGAGGATAGGCTCACCATCAAACAGTATTTTTCTTATTGCCATTTTAACTCCTTATTTAACTTAAACTTGAAGGGTTGACCTCCACAAAAACTGTAACATTTCTGTTTTGCTTATCTGAGGTCAAGTTGTAAATTTTTGAGATTATTTCATCTGCATTTATTGGTTTTAATCTCAAAAGTATCTGAAATCTGAATTTATTTTCAATTCGTCCAACTGGAGATTTCATCACTCCAAGATATATAAAGTCTTGCTTATATTCATCTCTCAGAATATTTATGCTATCATAATACTCCTTTGTAACAGATTTTGCAAGAGTTTCGTCCTCGCTTGTGAAAAGAATTCGAATAATTTTTGCAAAAGGTGGATAAAATGTGGTTTCGCGCAGGTTGATTTCCTTTCTGTAAAATCCAGCATAGTCATACACACTTGCCAAGCGATAGATATAATTTCTTGGAGCATAGGTTTGCAGAATAATCTGTCCGCTCTTGTCTGCCCTGCCGGCGCGTCCAGCAACTTGGGTTATTAGGTTAAAGGTTCGCTCAGTCGCCTTATAGGTGGACTGATGCAAACTGACGTCAGCGTCCACAATGCCGACAAGAGTTACTGACGGAAAATCATGCCCTTTTGCTATCATTTGTGTCCCAACCAAGATCTGAGCCTTCCCCTCTCTGAAAGCAGAGAGAATTTTGTTGTGAGCTCCCTTGGTCTTAGTGGTGTCGTTATCCATACGAAGAATTTTGACATTTGGGAAAAGTTCCTCAAGTTCTTTGACAACTTTTTCAGTGCCAATTGCCCCTTGTTTTATATCTTTCCCACCACACTCTGGGCAAACGTCAAATACCTTATATCGTTTCTCGCAATAATGACACTTCAGTGCGTTGTCGTGACGGTGATAGACCAGCGAAACATCGCAATTTTCGCATTTTGCCACCCAGCCACAATTTCTGCACATCAAGAAACTTGCATAGCCTCTGCGGTTGATAAAAAGCATAGCCTGATTTCCACTGTCAATAGTCTTTTTTAAAGCGTCAATCAAAGCCCTTGAAAAGACACTGTTGTTGCCGTCACGAATTTCCGCCGTCATATCCACAATTTGAATTGGTGGCAGAGGTTTTTTATTGATACGCTCTTTCATTTCAATAAGCTGATACTCACCAGTCATTGCGCTGTGGTAGGTCTCGATTGAAGGGGTTGCGCTTCCAAGCACAAGGCTGGCATTATGAAT
>JAFSVX010000037.1 GCA_017444785.1 Clostridia bacterium | reverse complement strand
AGGTTCAAGGACTTTATAATGATAAGCACAAAGAATTTGTGTATAATGGTTTTTTAACCAAATAAATGGATAATAACATGAAAAAAATAGATAATATTAAATTTAATAAAGGCGAATCAGATAGGTATATGTTAATGTCTATTTTGTCTTATTATGCAAGACAGATTTTTGATGGTGATAAAAGATATGAATTTAGAAAATCTCCAATTAAACAATCGGAATTAAACAAACCAATATTTATATATTCGGCAAAAGATGATAAAGCAATTATTGGAACCGTAAAAGTCAAAAAAATACTTTGCGGAACAATTGACCAGATTATGAAAATGACTGGTTATGACAAGCGTAAAGATGGCTTTGAAATTGTTGAATATTTTAAAAATTCATCAAAATGCTATGCTTTGGAACTTTATGATATACAAAAATTTTCTCAACCATTGATGTTAAAAAAATTAAGATCAATTGATCCTAAGTTACAATTACCTCAATATTTTAAATATATCTATTCAAAATCACCAATTTATGATGAGTTAGTTAATTATAAAAATAAATAAAAATATAATAAAAAAAGTGCCACTTGGCACTTTTTTTATTGTACTATATTATCAATAATCCTTTAAACCCAGTAAATAATCTGCAGATACACCAAAATAAATTGCAATTTTATAGATGTTTTCCATGCTTGGAATTCTTTGCTTGTTTTCCCATCTGATAATTGCGGCATCACTGACATTGATTGCCTTTGAAAGTTGTTTTGCGCTAATGTTTCTTTCTTTTCTTAACTCTTTTAATCTTTCACTGAAAATTTCTATCATATTATCACCTATAAAAATAGAATATGACAAAAGTCAGTAAAATACTTGCAAACTGCCAATAGTCAGTGTATAATATATTAGAGGTAAAGACTATGATTTTAGATTGTGGGAAAACTGGCATAGACGGAACATATTTAAAATATAAATCCATTCGCATAAATCCTGATATGGATTTGGAAAGAGTTTTAAAGTTTGTGGCATCCCAAGATGTCAAAAATGAGTTGGAATTTGAAAATCGTTTTGGATTGCCAGAATTCTTTAATCTTCATTGTTTGATAGAGATTATTCTTATCCATTTATATATTATTTGCGACTTTCAGAAATCATGGAAATCCCTTTTTGTGAACTATTTTTCTTCTGTAAATAAGCAAAAATATTATTATGAATAGGGCAAAATTTGCTTATATAACAAAGAAACAAAAAAATCGCGACAATTGATATTAAAATTAAAAAGTAAATAAAAACGTTGATTAGGTGAAAAAATGGCGGTTAGGCAAGGCACTAAAAAATTCCCATGCAGGAGCGTATTTTCATACGTAACTGTGTGGGAATTTTTTAAAGAACAAAGCGTAAGCGTTATTTTTTCACCTAATCACTGGCGTAGTTGTCGAAATAGCCAGTAATCAGGACAACTGGTGTTCCTTTGTCGCCACTGCCGCTGACAAGGTCGCAAAGCGAACCAATAAGGTCGGTATAGCGCCTTGGGGTTGTTCCAAGTGATACATTTTGATTTTTTAAATCTTTGTCTTTGTTTGCAATAAACTTTTTCATTTCTGCGGTCAGTTTTTCACCTCTGAGATTTGTGAAAACGTTATCTGAAATGTATTTAAGTTTGATCTCGTTTGGTGTTCCAAGCAGACCGTCTGTATGCGCTGGGCTGACAACAGGATCGGCAAGCTCCCAAATTCCACCGACTGGATCTTTGAAAGCGCCATCGCCATAGACCATGCACTCAAGATTGATACCGGTGCGTTTTTTAAGTTCAAGCTGAAGCTCGGTCACGAAAGCCTCTCCGCCACGTGGGAAGAGTTTGATGTTGCCCTCTTTACTGCGGTTGCTTCCAAGCACACCATAAAGTGGGTGATAGCCATGTTCGGCACTCTCATCATTTAAAATTTCGTCAAGTGAAAGAACTCTTTTTGCACCATTGGAGAGTAGTATTCTCTTTGTGCGTTTTCTTGAGTGAATGTCTGCATTGATAACCTTGTCGGTGTATTTTAAGATCTCAAGAGGATCGTTTGAAAGGATAATCCTTGTTTTCTTTCCACCAATCTTAAGGTATTCCTTGATATAGTCTACGCCAGTGAAAGGGTGTTCAACAGTCTTAACAAGATTATAGAATTCTTCACTTGTGTAGGCCTTGTCAAATTTGGTGATGCCAAGGTCATAAAGGGTGTCGATTGACACAAGTGGGTTTCCAACTTCGTCAAAAGGATAGGAAAGTTGAATGATAAGTTCGTCCACACCTTGAGCAATGCCTTGAAGTATTCCCATAAAACGGTTGCGGGAAAGAATAGGGAAGATAAGACCAACAGTTCCTCCACCGATTTTATTTCTGACATCACAAGCAATATCTTCAGTTGATGCATAGTTGCCTTGACTGATTGCGACAACGGCCTCTGTCACGCAGACAATGTCTTTGTCTTTAAGAGTGATATTTTTCTCCTTTGTCATATTTATAACACTTGTTGCAACAATGTCAACAAGGTCGTCGCCATACTTTATGACGGGCGTGCGTACACCATAAGCGCAAGTTCCATAAGTTCGCATTTTAAGTTTCTCCTTTTATTATCTTATATAGAAATGATAATATATTTTCACACAAAATAGCAAACGATTTCAAATTTTAATGAAAATTGTTGGATGTCATACCGAGCATTGCTAAGAGGATTTAATGTAGTAAATTAAGTTAGTGTCATACTGAGCGGAGTGCGAAGCACGGAGTCGAATGTATCTATCAATGTTTTAAAATAGGATAGACCCGTTCGGTTCCGCTGACGCTTCACTCAGGGTGACACTACGGTTGTGTCATACCGAGAATATTGATTTTGCTAAGCTTAATCAATTTTTGAGTGTATCTGGCTGTATAAAGTGCTTATATCGGTCAGATATGCTCGTTTTTTGATTAAAAGAAATAAAATCAAAAAACTCGATATGACACATAAATTCCTATTTCCATAAAACACTTGCGCTGGCGAGTTTTCTGGGGTATAATAGGGCTGTAAAATAAGAAACAATGATTAAAGAGATGATTGAAGAGATTTCTTGTCGGAACTTTGTTTCTTGCTCGAAATGACACCATAAGATAGCCTTTTAGGAGTGTTCGAGAAAGGAAAATGATTATGTTAAATATTCAAGAAAACAAAGAAGAATTTATGAGAATTGCACGCGAGAACATCAAGCGTGAAGGCATTGAAGAGCTTTTAAAATTTTTGGAAAGCACTGACTTTTTCACTGCGCCTGCTTCAACAAGGTTTCACCTTGCAGAGCCTGGTGGACTTTGCCAACACTCGCTCAACGTTTATGACAGATTGCTTCGTCTTTGCGTGGAAGAATATGGCGAAGAGATCAACGAAGAATCAGTTGCCATCTGTGGACTTTTCCATGATGTATGCAAATGCTGCTATTATAAAGAAAGCAAGCGCAACGTGAAGGAAAATGGAACATGGGTGGAAAAACCTTTCTATACTGTTGATGACCAACTTCCATATGGACACGGTGAAAAAAGTGTTTATATTATAAATGGCTATATGAGGCTGACTCGTGAAGAGGCTATGGCAATCAATTGGCATATGGGCGGTTTTGATGCAAGGGCGCAAGCCGCTTCTGCGACCTATGCAGAGGCGTATCACAAGTTTCCATTTGCAGTGCTTATGCACATTGCAGATCTGGAGGCTTCTTACCTTGACGAGCCAAGAGGAGATGAATAATGGACTATAACAAACTTGCAGACTTATTGTTTCCAAACAACAAATACACGGTTGAAGATGTTGAAAAAATGTATCCAGCAAGAAAGTTGCCTGCTGGGGCTCAGGTTGTGAGATTTGCACCAAGCCCAACAGGATATTTGCATCTTGGGCACTTTTTTCAGGCTATAACAAACAAGTTTATTGCTTTGCAATCAAACGGTGTGTTTTATTTCAGGCTTGAAGATACTGATAAGCGCAGAGAGGTTGCAGGTGCGGATAAACTTGCACTTGAGTTTTTGGAAGAATATAACCTTGGGCCAAATGAGGGCTTGACGATAAATGGTGATATAGGGGACTATGGTCCATATCGTCAAAGCGAAAGAGGGGAAATATATCGAGCATATGCCAAACGTTTGGTAGAAAAAGGCAGGGCATTCCCTTGTTTTTGTGATGCACCAGAAGGCAAAGAAGAGATTTTGGAAAATCGTGAGAAAATGCTTGAGGAAACTGCAAGCATAATGGAACACGATCCTTGCAGGGGTTTAACATTTGAAGAAATCCAATCAAATATTAAGGCAGGTAAAGGTTTTGCGCTCAGGCTTCTTTCACCAAACAAAGAGGGCGACACAATAAAAGTTTATGATCTTATCAAAGGGGAAAGGGAAATTCCTGCCAACCTTAAAGATGTTGTCCTATTAAAAAATGACGGAATTCCGCCATATCCATTTGCACACCCTATTGATGATCATCTTATGGGAACAACAATAGTTGTCAGAGGGGAAGATTGGTTCTCTTCTGTAAATCAACACATCGACATTTTTAATGCTCTTGATATAAAGCCAATGAATTATATTCATACCCCACTTATTTGTAAAATTGATGCGGAAACGGGGAATAAAAGAAAACTCAGCAAAAGAAAAGATCCAGAAAACAACGTGTTCTTCTTCAAAGAGGCGGGCTATCCAAATGTTGCTGTACTTGAGTATCTTTTAAATCTTGCGAATTCAAACTTCGAAAGTTGGAGAGTTCAAAATCCACAGGCAGACATATTTAGTTTTCCTTTCAGTATCAAAAAAATGTCAACTGGAAATCCAATGTTTGATCTTATAAAATTGAATGATATATCCAAAAATGTCATCAGCAGAATGACAGCAGATGAAGTCTATAACAGTGTTCTTGTTTGGGCAGAAGAGTTTGATAAAGATTTTGCGAAAATTTGGAAAGATAATAAACAAAAGGCCTTGGGTGTTCTTGCAATTGGCAGAGAAGGGGAAAGACCAAGAAAAGACCTCACCACTTTTGCAGATGCCAAGACGCTTTACAGCTATATGTTTAAAGAAACGCTGAGCAAACAAAACTTGCTTGGTTTTGATGAAAAAGTTGACAAGGCAACAATCAAAGAGTTTTTGACAAAATACCTTGCAAATCTTGACCTTGATGTTGACAATCAGCAGTGGTTTAATCAAGTGAAAGAGATTGCCGGAACCTGTGGTTTTGCGACCGACAATAAAGAGTATAAGGCAAATCCAACGGCGTTTAAAGGCAATGTTGCAGACGCTTGCGCACTTATTCGAATTGCAATAACCGGCACAAACCAAACACCTGACCTTTGCACAATTTTGAAAATTTTGGGCAAAGAAGAAGTGAAGTCAAGACTTGAATTTGTGATTGGAAATTTATAAGGAGTGAGTTATGAAAAATATAATAATCACCGGCGCTGGCGATGGTGTTGGAAAGGCAATTGTAAGCATGCTTAAATCAGAAAACTTGATTTTAGTTGATATTGAAAAAGATAATGTTGAGGCAGTTGCAAAAAATCTCAATCAAAAAGCATTTGTTTGTGATGTTTCAGACACAAAACAAGTCAAAAAGTTAAAAGAATTTGTTATAAAAACTTTTGATAAAATTGACTGCTTGATAAATTGTGCTGGTATGTGGACAAAAGGCGAAATATCTCAACTTGGAATTGAACATTTTGCAAAAATAAATGATGTTGACAGGGTTAAAAAACTTATTGATACAAACTTTTTCGGTATCGTTGCCATGATAAACGAGTTTGCTCCAATTATGATGAAGCAAAATTATGGACAAATAATAAATATCAACTCACAAAGTGGAGTTGAGGTTGAGGAGTTCTGCCCAATATATAATGCTTCAAAGCATGGAAGTTATGCATACAGAAAGGCAATTCAAAGGGATTTGGCAAAACATAATGTAAAAATAACTGACGTTTGTCCGGGACTTATAAAAACAAACTTCTATGTCAGGGCAAATGACAAGTTGCCTGAAGAAATAATGTGCTTGGGATTGGAGCCTGAAGATGTTGCAAAAACTGTGCTTTATGTTTTGAATCTTCCACATGAAATAACAATTCCTTCGATTGAAGTAAGACATATTAAAAATTATTAAAATAAAAATAAAGACGGCGGTTTGCCGTTTTATTTTTGAGAAATTGTTTTATATATTTACTAACTCAATATCTTTAATATTGACACTGATGCAACCTTTAGAGTATTTCATTTGCCCATCTATTGTTCCAAAATCAACAAGTATATAGTCGTGAACTGCATAATCTTCCATGACAACGCCAGTGTCACCTTTATGGATGTTAAGCTTTGCATACTTATCTTTTTCAACAATAAGTTTAACCATATCGTATTGTTTAAAAGGTAGAGTTTTGAAATAGTTTTTTCTATCAAGATTATTTTCTTTAATTTGTGTTTTTAAATATATCATAAGTTCTTTAGAAACAGGTAAATCATAAGGTTGTATGTCATCTTTTTTAACTTGAATATACGCAGTGTCTCCTTTTATATTATCATTATAAAATAGCGCATCAAGATATTCACCACTTGATGAAATTACAAAACCTATTGCACCTTTATAAATATTATTTGACTTTAAATAATTATCATTTTTAAGTTGTATCATTTTATTAAAATTCATCAATCCATCCTCCAAATGGGGTTACGAGCTGTATTTTTCCATTAGGGTAAACCATCCAACCACTCCAAAACATGTGATTGTTTAACGTGATTGGTATGCCAATTCTTTGCCCATTTTGATCTAAAAAATCCAGACTATAATTACCATTCAAATAACACGAAAGAGCTTGTCTTTCAAATTCGGTTGAAAGAGTATATGAGTCGTCAGAAGAAAAACCCATTGATGTGAAGATATACATTTTGCCTTTTGATTTTATTTCATCAGTGAATATATAATCCTTAAATTTGGAAATGGGGCAATATGCTGTGGCATTTTTTAATTTGTCAGAAGATATATTTTCTTTGTAGCAATCGCAATAGGGGTGTAGAGGTAATTCTGGCATATTGCTTTCAAGGAAATAACAACCATCTAGTCTTGTGCATATTAAACAATGCTTAATTGCCATAGCAATTCGGATTGCTTCACGTAAAATTTCGGGCTCGTTAGGTATAAGAGGATGAACCCATTCAATCCAAGTAGTGTTTACAATATTTCCACTAATTTCTTTTATATTTCGTAATATACTCATATTATAATAAAACTCCAATAAAAAGTAAAATAAAATTATATTTTTATTAAAGCATATCATAACAATATTTATAATACAAAAATTACTGACATAAAAATGCCGTCTTTTATCTTTCCATTTCTTCTTCTTTTTCTTGGCTGGCGATTTTCTTGGCTTTCAAAAGATTGTCAAGATTGTGTCCAATGTCTTTGACTTTACTGTTGTAAAGATTTCTGTAAGCAATTTCCACCGCTCTTTTTGTTGATACTTTTTTCATACTTATAGTATGAACAATAATTTATTTATTATTTATTTTCTTCATTTTGGTTTAATATTTTTTCATGATTGTATGTAATATCATAAAGACGGGAAATAAGTTGAGTGATGCAAATTATTAAGGTCATAATGCCAATGAGTAATGCAATACATGTTATGTAAGTACGAATGATGCCAGATTT
>JAFSVX010000036.1 GCA_017444785.1 Clostridia bacterium | reverse complement strand
TAACCAGCATAAACAACAACCCACTCACAAGAATTGATGAAACAATAACCGGTGATGACAGCCACACTATCACAAGAGAGCAGAGTGCCAACCTTGTTATCACAAAAGGCGTCAGCACCGAGTCTGTCACAAGTGGCGATATGTACTTTTATACTATCACCCTTTCCAACCTTGGCTCGCTTACTGCAACCGGCGTTGTGTTGACAGACACTCTCCCACAGGGTTTCACAGTCATCAGCATTGACCTTAAGCAAAACGGCACAACAACGACTCTTGACTCATCTGCATACACCATTGACCCAACCACCAACACTCTTACCCTGCCAACCGGAAGCTTTACACTTGAAGTTGCCGGCTATCAAGAAGGCGTCGACAACAGTGTTGTCATAACAATCAACGGCGCATACAGTGAATAGCATAAATTTCACTGCATTTTAAAATTAAAATTTAATATAATTTAATCAGATATTTTGAAATCAGATATCTTCAAAATAAATATCTTTGAAAAACTTTTAAATATACCCAATAAAAAATCACGCAGAAGCCCTGCGTGATTTTATCAATCAATGTCATTTGTTTTAAATAATTCACTATCGAAAAATTTAAATAGTGTTATGTTAAAACCGTCACAAATATTTTTCAATGTAACAATCCCTGGATTTTTACTCTTTCCATAAAAAATACTTGTTATTGTTGATGGCTCAACCCCACTTATTGTTCCAAGTTTATTAGGTGTTATGTTTTTTAGTTTGCATAACTCCAATATTCGCTGTGTTATTGCTTCAGTTGTTTTCATTTACACCTTCTTATCACTTACAACAATGCCAGCGGCGGAAAGTTGATCACGAATATAGTCGCTTGCTGCGTAATTTTTTTCTGCACGAAGTTTATTTCGAACATCAGCAATGATTTCAAGCAGTTTTTCTTCATTTCCACTCTTTTCTTTCTTTTCTTCATTTCCTTCAAAATCAAGGCCAAGAATAAATGAAATTTTGCCAAACACATCAATCAATTCAGAAGCTGTCTTTGCATCTTTATTTTGCACGACTTGACCTGCAAGTTTTGTAAGTTTCAAAAGTTCAGAGATTGCAAGTGGAGTGTTGAAATCTTCGTCCATTGCTGCAATAAAGTTGTTAAATATTTCAAGCACTGAAGCATCTTTTGGCTGAGCCACTTTGTCACCCGCAAGCGCTTTTATTTCCTTATAAGTTTCACGAATTTTGTCGAACTGCTCACCAGCTTTTGCAATCGCCTGCTTTGTGAAATCGACAGGACTACGATAATGGAATTGCAAGATAAAGTATCTTACATACATCGAATCAAACTCAGAGAAAAGATCTTCAAGAGTGATGAAATTTCCAAGGGATTTACCCATTTTTGTTCCATTGACTGTCACAAGGTTGTTATGCATAAAGAAATTTACAAACTTTTTGCCATTTGCAATTTCACTTTGCGCGCACTCACACTCATGATGTGGAAATATGTTGTCAATACCGCCACCATGGATATCAAAGGTTTCGCCCAAGAACTTTTTGCTGAGAGTTGAACATTCAATATGCCAACCAGGATAACCTTCTCCCCAAGGTGATTTCCATTTCATTATATGTCCACCCTCGGCAGTTTTCCAAAGAGCAAAATCCTCTGGGTTTTCTTTATCCGTTGCAATATCAATTCTTTCACCAGAAAGAGTGTTCTCAAGTTTACGATTTGAAAGTTGCCCATAAGAACCAAATTTATGAACACGATAGTAAACATTGCCTTTTGGTGTCACATATGCATAGCCTTTTGCAATAAGTTTTTCAACCATGTCAATCATCTCTGGAATAAATCCAGTTGCACGGGCACTGATGCTTGGCTTCAATATATTGAGTTTTTGCATAGCATCAAAATAGAGAGTTTCATACTTATAGGCAATCTCGTATGGATCAACATTTTCTTTCTTTGCTTGCTTTAAGATTTTATCTTCACCATCATCACCATCACCAACAAGATGACCAACATCAGTTATGTTTTGAACGTACTTAACTTTGTATCCAAGATACTGCAAATATCTGAACACAACGTCAAAGTTGGTATAGCTTCTTGCATGTCCCAAATGTGGAGGCCCATATACTGTTGGACCACACACGTACATACCAACAAAGCCTGGAATAATTGGTTTAAATTCTTGTCTGGTTTTTGTGAAAGAGTTATAAATTTTAAGTGCCATTTTTCTTTTATCCTTTAATTAGTATTTTTATAAAAAACGCAAAATTGCATCATTTATAGCTGGAATTTGATTAAATTATATCGTTTTTGCCACATTAAATGCTTGTTTAGTTGCAGTGAACACTTTACCACAAGTGTTACTGTCGCCAACATTATATATAAGTGGCGCCGCATTGATCTCTTGCAATTTTTTGAATAATTCATTGTTGGAAACAGTGCCAGCAGCAATCACCACAAGGTCAGCCTCAATAGTCTTTGCCTTTGGAAGATTTCTGATTTTCTTTGCAAGAGGATTATGAATATTAACTGGCAAAACTGGCTCCCAAGTGTTATATGGATTTGGAACAGTTTTGCTGCTGTTATAGACAATCTCCACACAATCCTCATCAATACTGCTCACACTCGCACAGTTATAACATTTGACACCAGCTTTATCAAGATAGTGCAAAATGTGTCCACGATTTGCGGTGCAAGTGTTTGTCATAAGCGTTGGCGCCATTTCAACTATGGTTACATTTTTGTCAAGCTCATACTTTAAGTAGTATGCAAGTTCACAGCCGGAATCTCCACCACCTATTATAACAATATTTTTTGCATTTTTCAAGCGGTTTAAATCTTTTAATGCTTCAACCGCAGTGCAAACATGTTTTTGAACTGCTCCATTTATTGGAAGTCCAACCTGATTTGATCCAGTTGCAGTGATGATTGCATCAAAGCCACCAGCTTTCAATTCCTCGGCAGAAACACATTTGCCAAACTCTGCTTTAAAAGATGTGTTTTTCTTCATGTTTTCAACTTGCAGATTAAGATATTCAACATAGTTTTTAAGTTCATATTTAATCTTCGGAACAGAAGCACAAGCAAGCATACCACCAGCCACATTTTCTTTCTCATAAAGAGTTACTTTATGTCCACGTTTCAAAAGAGTATCCGCCGTCACAACGCCAGCAGGCCCAGCCCCAATGACTGCAACTTTCTTTGGACAATCAGCTTTGCCAAGCCCATCAATTAAATTTTCTTCAAAAGAGGTTGTTGGACAAACCGCACACTGTGGATGTCCACCCTCGATAAACTCTTTAATGCAAGCCTCGTGACAACCAATACATGGACGAATGTTTTTAACATTTCCAGCATACGCCTTGTTCACCCAATCTGGATCTGCAAGAAGTGGACGCGCAAGCATGACCATATCACACTTTTCTTCACGAAGCGCTTTTTCAGCAAGGTCTGGATAACCAAGTTTTCCAACAGCGACAACAGAAACTTCCACCCCAGCATTGCTTTTGATATTATTTTCTTTGAAATAGTCCTTGACAATTTTTGCAATATCAAGATAGCACCCCGAAGGCATGCTTGCAGGTGGATGTGGAAGCCACCAATTGTCATAGCACCCAAGGTCAACATCAAAGATGTCCACACCTGCTTTGACAAGATTTTGCATATAGTCAAGTGTATCAATCACCAAACGCTCATTTCTGAACTTTTTGAGCGATTTAATTTTTTTCATGCGATTGCCATAGGTCGCATTCAACATAAGTGACAAGTCAATGCGATACATGATTGGAAATTTCATGCCACAGCGCTCGCGAATTTTTGCAACCATATCCAAACCAAATTGTTGCCAAGAAGAATACCTTCCAAGCCCTCTGCGATTGAATGCAGGATTGCTCATCTGCTCGAGTAAATAGCCCTCATGGCCATGAAGATAAACGCCATCAAGTCCAGAAACTTTTGCATCAATCGCAGCCTGAGCAGTCTTCTTAATAATTTTTTTACAAGCGCCATCTGAAAGCCTTTTACATGGTATTGCAGGAATATAGTAGTTTGGATTCCAAGATGCAGAAACCGGGAATTTCAGTTTTGTCAAAAGACACTCTGGATTTCCCACCCTTCCAAGACCTGGAGTCAGTTGAATAAAAATTTTACTGCCGTAGCTATGCACCGCATAGGCAAGATTGCGCCAGCCCACAAGGTTTGTTCTGCTTCCGTCAATTCGTGGAAAATAAGTCAGCCCACTTTTTTCAGAAACTGAAGGATCTTCTTTATAAGCGGTTGGAACAAGCCCAGTTGTGATAAGACCAACACCACCTTTGGCGCGCGCCTCAAAATAGGCAATCATCTTTTGACTTGGCCTGCCATTTTCGTCAGCCATGTTGACATTTCCCATAGGCCCCATAACAACACGATTCTTTATCTCCAAATTATTCACCTTTATTGGAGTAAAAAGATTTTTGTATGGATAAAGATTGTTTGTCATGGTTGGCAATTCAAATTTTCCGTCAAACCAATCACCAAAACTGTCCTCAAGATTTTCAAGGACTGCCTCATATTTCATTGCTTTTTCAGTGTCTTTTTTACTCATAGCAATCTCCTTATATATAAATATTACCACAAAGCAAACATTTCAAGCAACTAAAACAAAAAATAAATAAGAAAAGACCACTGTGGTGGCCTTTAAATTTTTATTGTTTTTTATTTTTTTTGTTCTTTCGTTTTTTACTATTTTCCACAAACACTTTATCAAACATTTGGTCATGACTTGATGAAAGCACATTTCTTATCAGCGATGGAGTTAATATTGGAAACATTCTGCAAAATCCACTCATTAAATGAGCATCAAAACCAATCACTGTTCTTTTTCTTTTGCGAGATATTGCTTTCACAATTTTCTTTGCAACTTTTTCAACCGGCTGACACACTGACAAGACAAGTTTACTGATCTGCTTGTGTTCATGAAATAAATTTGTTTTTGTGAATCCCGGATAGATTCCCCCAACATAGAACTCTTTTTTATGTTCCTGCATGATTGATTCGGTGAAGTTTTTGCTGGCAGCCTTGCTTGCGCTGTATGCCGCTGCGCCAACAACCGGACAAAGAGCTGCAGAACTTGAAATATTGATAAGTCCACCTTTTCTTTCTTTAAGAACACCTTCAAATGTTTTATAGCTATACACCTGTGACAAAAAGTTTGTTTTCAAAACATTTTCTATTTTTTCAATATCTTGAGTCTCTGCCTTTTCAAATTCCAAAAACATGCCAGCATTGTTTATCACAATGTCAGGCATAAAATTTATATCCTCAAGATGTTTTTTAAATTGTTGCCATGCCTCTTTATCCGAAACATCAAAGGCATAAAAATCAAATGAGCCTCGCTCATATTTTTTACGATGTTTTTCTTTTGATTTTTCATAAACTTCATCAGCAGATTTTTGAATTTCTTGTTTTGCTTTTTCAAGTTTTTCTTCGTTTCTTCCTGTTCCAATAATATGACAAAAATATTTACCTGCAAGCAGTTTTGAAACCTCAAACCCAATACCACTTGAAGCCCCCGTAATTACAATATTTTTGCCAAAAAGCCACTTTTTACACATATTTTCACCTTTTTTGCATATATTTTTGCGTTTTTTAGTATGTTATATCCAATTTTATCCAACCATCACAGTTGGCAGGAATTCCAAAATAAGTTACAGTGTAATTCTCTTCATAATAAAGTGAAACAAACCTGAACTGAGAGTCAATTACCGCAATAACTGAAATAGTTTTAAATGTTGGATAAGATGACAAACCGGACATGTGTTTTATCTGCTTAACATAGTTTACGACAGAAGAATCTTTTGCCAAATTAAATTTGATTTCAAACGTTCCATCACCAACAGATCGCACGCTGTCTGATCCTGGTATATAGGTTTTTGAAGACACAATGTAAGGTATGCAAGGATTGTCAGGGGCAGTTCCATATTCGGTCAAGAACTGTTCTTCCGACAAAATCCATGTTGGATCGGCAGAATAATTCACTGTTGACATATCCACAATTGCACCACCTTCAGCATGGAAAATTGACGCTTGTTTTTCAGAGAGTGAATAGCTGTATTTCTCAGCCACCGACATCATACCTTTTGAAATATTCTCAAGATAAACCTCATCACCATTTCTGCCCTTAACACCGTTTACAAGTTGCTTGCTGCCGATGCTTGGCTGAACCTCACCACTGACAGCCGCATTATAATTCTCAGTATTTTTAAGTTTATATTCCGCAGCAACAAACAATTGAATTGCAGTCGATCTGTCTGGCGTGATCCTTGCAACAACACCATTATAGACCGCCTCTTCGTCATCACGAAGTGAAGTTACATCAAACTTACTGTAGTCCACTTTATTCATAAAGTTTGCATAGTAAAAATTTCCACCAAAATAGCCGAAGACTATTGCGACAAATCCCACAAGCGCATAGGACAGTAAATTCAAAATTTTCTTCTTTTTGGTAACAGGACGACCTTTTTCAGTTTTCCTGACAATCAAAATTTTGTTTTGAACTGACTTTTGAACACCACTATCAATTTGCGACGATTGTTCCTCTTTATCGCTTTTTCCAGCATGCTTTGTCAGCTTTTTATCAACTTTCTTCTGCTTTTTGCTCTGCTTCTTTTGATCTTTTTTCTCTTCCTTTAAAGCAATTCTATGCTCTTTTTTCAGCTTCCTTAAAGACTTTTTCTCAAGTTTTTGACCAGTTGTCGCCAAGTATTTTGATTTGCCATGTTTAATAGTATCTTGAGCAGAAGTCTCATCAGTTTCACTTTCAAAAACAACATCTTCGTCAGGCATATCTATATTAAAATTGTCAACATTCTTATTTTCCACAGAATCTCTCCAAATGAAATCTATTTTACTTCTCTATTATAACACACCCATTGTCATAAGTAAAACAAAAAAAGGACAAAATCGACCACAAAATATTGAAAAATTGTTGACACTTCGCCAAGTTTAGTTTATTATGTCAAATGTTACTAAAATATATATAAATCTTTATATCAGCTAAAATATTTTTCTGGTTATAATCAAACACAAAATCTATTATCATATTTTGAAATTTAACTTTCAACAGCGTAATAATTTTTTTTGAATTTAACCTTCGATAATATGTAATATGTAACACAGCTTATTATTGAACTTAACTTTCAATAATGATGAGCAATCTATAAAGGAGACAGTCATGAACTGGGAAACATTTTTCGATATCTTACTTGATGCACTGAAAGATTCCGCGATAATCTTTCCTTTTCTGCTTGTCGCCTATGTTTTGATTGAAGTTCTTGAGGTATACAGTGCCAAAAACATAGAGCAAAATCGTCTGCTTACAGGTAAATTCAGCACACTCTTTGCCGCAAGTTTTGGACTCATTCCACAATGCGGATTTTCAGTTGTTGCAACCGACCTTTTCTCTCAAAGAAAAATTAAAGTAGGAGCACTTTTGGCTGTCTATATCGCGACAAGTGATGAAGCCGTGCCACTGCTTTTGACAAGCACAAACAATCCATCAAAAATGCTTGCACTTCTGCCTCTGCTTCTGATCAAATTTGTTCTTGCAATTGCCGTTGGATACTTTATTGACTCAATCATTGCAAGCAAAAATCAAAAGCAAATAATTTTTAATGTTGACCAAATAACAAACCAATCAGCAGACCAACCAATCGAAAGCAAGACGCAAAATGAAGAAACGTCAGAGAAATCCGTGCCACTTGCTGCAAACGAAAATTTTGAAGCCATACAAGATGATGAAAGCCATAAAAAACATCATCACCATGGTGATCATGACGAACATGCACATGAAGAAACACATCACCATGGTTGTTGTGGACATGATATTGAAGGCGAAAAAGTCAGCCCATGGAAGCAATTTCTTTTGCACCCACTTATTCACTCGCTTAAGATATTTGCTTTTGTTCTGGCAGTAAATTTGGTAATGGGTATCATCATTGGTTTTATTGGTGAAGATGCACTTTCAAACGCACTTACAACCGGCAAATGGTTTGCCCCACTTATTGCATGCCTTATTGGCGCAATACCAAACTGTGCAAGCTCGGTTGTCATCACAAGACTTTATATTCTTGGCGGAATCGGTTTTGGCGCCCTCACCGCTGGCCTTATTGTCAATGCAGGCCTTGGTTTTGTCATTCTCTTCAAACAAAATAAAAACATCAAGCAAAACTTCACCCTTCTTGGCATCATGCTTGCACTTGGCCTTATCGTTGGCTATGTAATCCAACTTATTGGATTCTAAGCCTAAAAATCAATTTATAAATAATAAAGATTTCTTTATAATGCTCAAAACTTTAAAATATAAAACAATAAAAATGTTGGTAATAATTTTGATAAACTAATTCTTAAACTAGATCAAATTATAAAAGTGTTGATAATAATTTTGATAACCAAATATCAGAGCATTAAAACAAACATTCATAGCAATAAAAAAGAGTAAACTTCACGTTTACTCTTTTGTTTTACTTATTCTTAACCAATTATGCAGCCGCTTCAACCGCAGGAATTTCAGCTGCTTTTAAGTCTGTATAAACTGTCCAATTTTTTCTTACAGCAAAGATATTTGCTTCATATCCAGCATCTGCAGCAGCACCAACATCGCTCTTTCCATTGAACAAATATTCTTTTACAGATCCTGGCTTATATACGAACCAATTTGTATTGTTTGCACCACCATAAATATTTGCATTGAAGTCAACAATATCACCAGATTTTACGTATAAAATATCACCATATTGAACATAATCTGTTCCTGCTTCATTTTTACACATAATTGTTACTGTATAGTCGTATTTTTCGAACTCTACCTCAACCTTATGATTGGCTTTCACGTCAACGAATGAACGATAAATTTTTGTTTTACTGTAATCTGCTTCAACCAAAACTCCATCTTCTTTGATTGACTTAATTTTATAACCTGCATTTGCAGAAACTAAGAACTCAAATTTCTCACCCTCTGCAACAGAGTTTTTGCCAACAACTGATGTAGAGCTTCCAGCCTCCATACTTTGCTGTTGAAGAAGCACTTGACCTTCACCGGCCTTCACTGCAACTGTGATTGTATATTTTTTTGAACATCCGGCAAGCACAAGAAGAGGAAGCACAAGCACAAATGCAATTGTTAAACTTAAAATTGATTTAAATAACTTTTTCATAATTATCTCCTATTTAATAACCTAATATAAGTTTATATTTTTTTGAACAGCCTGTCAACTTTTTTGAGGCCTTATTTGAATTTTAATAAATTATTTTTTCAGCAATATTTTCATGTCATATCAAGAGATTTAATTTGTATAAACTTGCTTAAATTCCAAGCATATCTGACCGAGCAATATTTATTATTCAGCCAGATACACTCAAAATTTGATTAAGCTTTTCAAAATCAATTTTCTCGGTATGACAGTTTATGTGTCGCCCTGAGTTCGTCAGAACACATGCCTATGATTAAGCTTGTTTTGTTAAACACAAAAACTTCGCTTTGACTCTCGCATGGTTCTTCCTCTCCCCATAAAATTACTTCGTAATTTTTTGGGGACCCCAATCTACACATCGAACAGGTCTGTCCGCTTAAGCCTGCCCTGATCGAACGAAGTGAGTCGAATGGGTGCCCCATGCAAGGGGAAGGCTGGTCCAAAGTACCAAAAGGTTGTAAGCCTGCCCTGAGCGAAGCATGGAGTCGAATGTGTCACCCTGAGTAAGTGCCACAGGCACGCATCGAACGGGTCTATCCTATTTTAAAACATTGATAGATACATTCGACTCCGTGCTTCGCACGCCGCTCAGTATGACATACATTTTTATTGACAATACATCCAATTCAAATAAGCGATTATTATTTACTTATTTCTAATTTTCCTCAAATGTAGCGCTGTTATAACTCTTCACTACGTCATCTTTTTTTGTCAAGTAATTTCTTGAAACGAGATATATGTAATCTTGTCCATCTTTTGTTTCTTTTATGTAAGCAAACACATAATTTCCAGTTGTTACATTTACTTCTGTATTTTCAGTTAAACCACCTGCAACAGCTTTAAGTGCAGTTTCAAGAGTATAGCCATTATTTACATTGCTTCGATATGTCGCAAATTGAGAAGAATTCAAAGTTACGAAATACACATTATTTTTTGAAAGAAGCTCAGTCATTCCGTTTTTGAATTCATAAATTTCAAGATTTACACTATCTATTTTCACAGTATCTGTATCTGCTGTATTGATATTGATAGTGAATTTATATTCATCATAAACGGCATAGACATTCAGTTCTTCTTCGACCATCACATAAGTTCCAAATTCATTTGATCTGTCAATCTTTTCAGTATTTGATCCAGTCATATGGCTGTAATATTTGCCAGCTGATGGTGCACCTGCACTTACAACATACCCTGAAAAATATGTTCCTGTTGGCCAAATGTCAGATGCAGGTGTTGGAAGCATCAACAACTTACCGCCAGTTTCATGAATTGTTCCACTTCCTGGCGTTCCGTCCATACCTGTCAAATCAAATGTATTACCATCGCCACCAACGGTTGATTTCCAAGAGCCATCATAATAATACAACTGATAATGTGAATCTATATCTGCACGTGGAATATATTCTCCTGCAATATTATCCCAAATCCAGAAATTCACAACTTGATTTCGACTGCCAACAGTTGCCTCATAATTTGCGACAAGCACTTTATCCTCCCTGACCACATCGCTATCAAAAGTAACAGCATTTGGCATTCCACTTGTTGGATCATTTGGAACATTACCTGTCACCGAACCATAATACCACGCATCAAATACAAATCCTTTAGTATATGGGTAAGCAAAATCATTTGCTGTTGTAAGCTGTGTATTATAGCTATATATTCTTGTAAACAACAGATCTTGTTTTTTGTTTACCTCATCGCATGACTCACTACCAACTGCATATCTGTAATACTTAACCTCATAAGTCTGGATCTCTACTTGAGAAATCTCAATTGTAATATCTTTCATGAAATTATCAATAAGAATAATAATTCTTGGAGTGTCTGTTGAAACATGATCACCTGTTGCATTGTATATTGCTTTTACCATAATTGAAGAGAACGCCTTTGTTACATGATCTTTCAATTGTATACCTTCTTCGTTAACAACGACATCATTATACTTAACTTGCTGATTTGCAGAATCCCAAGTAAAGCTATAAAGTGTTCCATCTATTTTAATTTGTTTAATATAGTGTCCGTCTGGTGCCCAAAGATCAGCAAGTGCATATCGGTGAGATAAAACAGAGATTGAATTATTCGATGAACCATATATACCGGTATAATCATAATTGCCAATCTCATAATAACGATCAACCATGCCGTTATCTTTCATTGTAACAAGATTATAACCTTTAAGTATATTTTCCCCACTAAGCGACAAAGTATATGTATTTTGATTATATCTTGCATACATTGAGAATATTAATTTATTATCCATATACATATCTTTTGTATTTGTCGTTGAAACAGATGAATCTTGATATGTTAAAATATCAAACAAAACTTTATTAAGAATTGTTGCCTGTGAAGGATCAGCAGTTGCATCACTGACTGATTTTAAAGCGTTTTCAAAGTTGTCTTTTGCATAGAATCCTGCAAAAGTATATCCATTCGCCTCAATTGTTGGCAAACTATCTATTTTGCAGTCAAATTTCCAATCAACAGTGTATGATGTGTATGGTGAAGTTTTATCCGAGCTGTTTGTGTATTTAACAACCCCGCCATCTTTTACAGTAAAGTCAAAATCATCTTTGTTATAGCCGTCAAGCAATGTATTATTCAAGTTGACATAAGCTTTAAATGTTTGAGATTCCCATATTGCATAGATTCTGCAAGTTTTCAATGTATCATCAAGATAAAGACCGGTCGCTTGAACTAATTGGTTACTAAGTTTATCTCCGTTATAACCACTTATACCAACTATGTAATTACCATCTCCAGAAAGAACATCAATTTTTGTCTTATCCCAAGATGTATTATTTAAACCGACTTTCTGGTAGTAATATCCCTTAAAATTATGTCCAATACGTTTAAGTGCATCAAATTTAATCGGTTGGTCAAATGTTACTTGTGCTGTTTTTGGCCCTTTATTTACAGTGGTGTAACCATCTGCTTGAATCTCATTTGCATAAGTAGATCCCGTCCCATCATTAAGGTCATTATAGTATATAGTTATATCATATATTATTGCTTCCCATGCAGCTTTAATAATAAACGAGCTTTTCTTAGATACCGGATCAATATCATTAGTAAGATTATAATTGTTAAAGAATGCCAAATTAAATTTACCAACACGATTGTATCCTGATTTACTACCTAAAGTAATTGATATATCCGTCTGTGTTGTATACCCATTAAATGTATAGCCATGTCTCTTTAAATCAGGGAAACTAAATGTATATACATCATGATCAAACACAACATCAGCAACCACGATTTCCTTAACTGTAGATTGCGTTGCATAATCCGACTCTTCTGCTTTATTTGCATATGTTGATCCATATGCAGGGCTTGAACCCGCATCAACCCTATCCACAACAATCTTATAGGTAATCGCCTGCCACATTGCTTTAATATTGAATGATCCACCATTGGTTGATTCTGAAATGTTTTCCACACCGATATCAGTAGTATAAAGATCATCATTAAACGTGCATATAATATTATTTTCAGAAGTCCACTGACCACCAATATAATCTCTTGATTGGTTTTCATTTTTATAACCAAGGAATATATAACCTTTACGTTTAAGTGCAGGCATTACAAAGCCATCATCTTTATCAAATTCTATATTCTCAATTGTGATAGTAGGATAAGATTCATCCTTAGGTTCTGATTCTGTTTTACGCATTGCATATGTTGAACCATTTCCATTGTCTATATCATTAAAAATAACTGTTGCTGTATATTTTCTTGCTGTCCAGTGCGCATAAAGAGTTATATAGGATCCAGTATATGCATCCACATCATGTTTATCATCAAATTTATTATATAAAGTCATATCAAATGTTGTGTTTTCTTCGACTTGTACTTCATTCTCAGTTTCAATTCCAGTCCACCAACCTGCAAAATCATAACCTGTTCGTGAAATCGCCGTAACATTTTCAGCAGTAAATTGATCATTAAAGATTATATACTGATTTGTCTTTGATGTTGGAGTAGATGAACCTGCACCTTTGTTACCATCATAATGAATCGCATACTGTTTAACCGCCCATTGTGCATAAAGTGTTTGAACACCACTTGGAACAAAGTTAAACATACCAACTTGCCCATCATTATAAATAGTATCATCACCTTCACGTTTCCACCCAACAAAATAATAGCCATTTCTTGTGAATGTATGAGTAGCAATTGTTACCTCTTGATCAAAAGTGCATGGAGTGTCAGCCATTGATCCCTCACCGCCATTATTATCATATCTGATTGTATATGGATTTGCTGTCCAATGTGCATAAAGAGTTATGCTTGAACCTGTTTGTGAGTTGATATCAGATTTTGTATCAAATTTGCCAAACAAAGTAGTATTAAATGGTGTGCCCCCTTCAATTATTGCCTCACCATTATCTGCAGATCCTGTGCCTGTCCACCAACCAGCAAATGTATAACCATGTCTTGCAATTACGGAAACATTAGCACTGGTGAATGTAGTATCAAATACTATTGATTGATCCTCTTTTGCATCAGGAGTTGTGCTTCCTGTTCCCTTATTCACATCATATTTGATTGTATAAGTTTTAACCTGCCAATGTGAATATAAATATATCTCGCTTGTATTTTCGTTTTTATTTGACAAATCACTGTATACCGACATATCAAAGTCATCACCATTTCTAACAACCTTTCCGCCAGTAGGTTTTGTATACCAATCAATAAACACATACCCAGTCTTCGTTGGTGTATAAATATTTTTAAATTCATTATCAAATATTTCTTGTCTGGTTTGATATGTATAACCATTATTGTAATCATTTTTGGCATTTGCTGTTGGAATACATAAGTTTACATTATATGTTTTATTATCCCAATGCGCATAAACAGTTATTGATGGATTTGTTACATCAACCCCATCAGTCTTGGTTGTAAATTGACTGTATGTCGAAGTGCCACTTGTATCATGCAACTTTGTTATCCCTGTTTGTCCAACAAGGCTTCCACCAGAAGGTTCTGTCCACCAACCTGCAAAGGTATAGCCAACCCTTTCAACAACACGCAAATCAACAAAAGCATTATTAGTATCAAAAGAAACAGAACCAATTCCACTTGATTTGACACTTGCTTGTGAAGATCCATTTCCATTATCAACATCATTTTTGATGTAATTTATTGTATATACTTTGGCACTCCATTGTGCATAAAGTGTGATGTTTTTATTACTGATATTACCATCACTTCTGAAAGTATTCAACATACTTTGATTAAATTTAGCATTTTGTGAAACCTTGTTACCGTTTTGAGCCTTTGTATACCAACCATTGAATATGTAACCAGTTCTTGTTAATACTCTTAAATCAAAATTTGCATCAAAATCAATATCTGATCTTCCGTTTACTTTTACCACAGCACTTGTAGACCCAACCGAATCATTATTAACATAATTTATCGTATAATCTGTTACAACATCCCAACGTGCCACAATTGTCACTTTTTGATTATTTTCATCAAAGTGAGAAGCATTATTAAGATCAATATATAAAGCATTGTTCAATGAAATTTGTGTTTTACCTATTGAAAATGCATCATTTGAGTCAGCAGTATACCAACCAGAGAAGTCATAACCAACACGACTTGTTTCATAAAGCGAAGCATTGCTATCAAATGTAACATACCATTTATCTGACGTTTCTGAAGGGTCAGTTGATTCGCCGCTTTTCTTATTATAATCATAAACTATTTCGTAAGTTTTTACAGTCCAATGCGCATAAAAAGTTATTGAAGAGCCTGTCAAAGCATCAACTTCAACTATTTTATCTTGAACAAGATTATCATACAAAGTCTTATTAAAAGTAACACTTGTGGTAATATGTGTTCCGCCAGAAGGTTTTGTATACCAACCGTCGAAAGTATAACCAATTCTTGATATAGCTGCGATATCAGTGCTATCGAAATTGGTGTCAAAAGTTACTTGTTGATCTGATTTTATTTCAGGCTCGCTTGATCCAGCACCTTTATTACCATCATAAATAATAGTATAAGTTTTTGCATTTTCTATAACATCAACTCTTAATGCTGATGAACCTGTAGATGTGGATACAGTATAATTTGTCCACTTGCCATTACTGTCAGTGTAACTGGTATTTTTAACCAATGTTCCATCTTTTGCAATAATTTTTTCATGAGAAGATGTTTCCCATCCATCAAATACATATCCCGTTTTACTGTAACTTGTATCTCCACTGATTTGATCAGAATCAAATGTTACATACAACCAAGAAATACCTCTTTTATTGATTGGATACCTGTCCGCTTTCCAGACTGTATATAAATTGTAAGTTCCTTCTTTGCCAACACCAGATGTTTCATACATTGCATTCACTTGCTGAACTGAAAGTGAATGATTATTATCATAAACCTTTGCACCACCTGTCACAGTTGACCAACCTTGGAAACTATATCCATTCAATGTATATGGATTTGATGTTAAAGAACATATTTGATCATAAGTTGCCTCAATCGGAAGATTTGCGCCAGAGATGTTTGTGCTTGCACCACTTGGCTTAACTCCATTATAACTAATGTAAAATTTATCCGCCTGCCATACTGCATAAAGAGTTATCGTGTCATTATGATAACTGCCCGCGGTTTTGTTTACATCTGTCGCAAGCTCAGAAACTGCTTTATTTATGCCAAGTTCATAACTAACTGTATTGCTTGAACCGCTTGACAAACTCCAACCTTTAAGGGTATATCCAGTTCTTGAAAATCCAGAGCCAGAATCAATAGTTATTGTGTCCGTATATGCTTTGCTTGGTATTGTATTTGAACCAGATGCGTTATTATTATTCTTATCAAATGTTATGTTATAAAAATTGACTTCCCAGATTGCATAAAGCGTGATTACCTGTTCTGAAACACTGCCGGCAGATTTACCCGCAGCCGCAGCTATGTCAGACATCTTTTTACCAACAGTCAAACTTCCGATTGCATACAAAGGACTTGTCGCAGCAGAATTTAAATCCCAACCAATATAGTGATAGCCGGTTTTTGTGAAATCCGCCGTTGGTGATGCCAATGTAACATTATTATTTGCATAAGAGATGCCTGTTTGAGCAGTTATTGAACCGCCCCCATCACCACTATTGATGTCATATTCAATAGTATAAATGTTTGCAGTCCACTGAGCCGTCAGTGTGACACTTGCGTCTTGGCTGGTTGCAAGATTTTTGAATGTTTCATTAAGTTGATACTTGATTTCTTTATATTCAAAGCCTGCAAATGTATATCCATCTCTTGCCGCTCCAGTGATATAATTTGACACTGTATATGTCTGATCATATGTTGCCGTAAAACTGTTATTTGCATCAAGCAACCCTGTTGGAGTAAGACTGCCTGAATTCCTGTCAAATACTACTTGATAAGTATTTGCAATCCATTTTGCATAAAGTGTTGCAGCACTTGCACGCGTCCATTTACCATTTGTTACATAGCCATCAACATCTTGGATATAACCAGCTGATGCTTTTGGAATTACAATATCACTACCATTTTGCGTTGCAGTCCATCCACCAAATGTGTAACCAGTTTTACTTGGCTGAACTATACTACTTATTGAATCGTTGCCAGTTTCGGATTGGTAAATCGCAGCCGAATCAAATTCTGCATAAACGGTTCCTGAAGTTCCTGATGTTGCGCCATTTATATCCAAATTGACAGCATATCTGTTTGCAGTCCAATGGGCAGTAAGTGTGACTTCACCACCAGCAGTAGCAGTTAAATTCTTTGAATCTTCTGTAACAGGATCACCGCCACGATACCATCCCTTGAATGTATATCCGTCAAGTGTTGCCACTTCAAGTGTTTCAATTGCCACATCATATTTCTTCGTTACCGAATCTGGAACATTCACTGTGCCTGCAGTACCCTCTGGTTTATTACCATTAAAGTTAATAGTATACTCATTTGCTTCCCAATGGGCATAAAGTGTTATTGTTGGATTTGTTACATTCGCTCCATCAGACTTTGTAAACAAAGCATATGTTGCAGTTCCTGTTGTATTATGCAATTTTACAACACCCGTTTCAGTCCTTGCAGCATTTTCTCCAACCAAACTTCCGCCAATTGCCTGAGTATACCAACCAACGAAAGCATAGCCATCTCTTGTAACACCCGCAAGGTTTGTAAATGCATCATCTGCATCAAACACAACTGATGTCAACTTGCCATTACTGTCTAGTGTTGCAACACTTGATCCATATGGCGTGCTTGAGTTAACATCATTTTTATCATAATTTATAGTATAAGTTTTTGCCTGCCATACTGCGTATAATGTAAATGTTCCGTTTTTGCCAACACCCGCAGCTGTATACATTGCATTCACTTGAGCCACACTCAATGTAACTTTGTCAGAGTATTTCTGCTCTAAAGAAATATTAGCCCATCTGCTTGTCTTATTGTCCGCAGTCGTCCAACCCATAAATTGATAGCCTGTCAAACTGTAACCATTGTCAGTAAGTTTGCAAGGATGGTTGTCATGGTTGTCATATGTCGCCGTAACAGAATCCGTCGTGCCTTCAACCAAAGATGTGCTTGCACTTGTTGGCTTGTTGCCATCAAATGCAATAGTAAATGTATCAACACTCCACCTTGCATAGACAGTTACTGTTTCATCACCACTCGAGCCTGTCGCAAGATTCTTTGAATCCTTTGTAACTGTCGCTTCTGTGCCGTGGCTATCAGAAATATAATACCATCCATCAAATGTGTAACCCGTAAGTGACGCCTCTGCCAAATTATTTGTTGATATTGGTTTATCATATTCAACATTATTTAAAGTTGATTGATTAACCGTTGCCGTTCCTGTCTTGTCAGTGTCATTACCGTTAAAGAAGATTGTATATGTATTTACTGACCATACTGCATAAAGCGTTACTGTGTTACCTTCACCTGGATATAAGCTATTTACTCCGCCTGCAGTCAATGTTGCACTGTTGGTAAGTGTTACACCATCTATTACAGATACTGTCGTTCCTCCTTCCACTGTTGTCCAACCTTGGAATGAATAACCTTTCAAGTTAAAGTTGTTGGCAGTAAGTTGGCATGTCTGACCATAAGTTACATTGTTTATACTTTGAGTTGATCCAGATACATCACCACTTGCAGTGCTTGGTTTATTGCCATTAAATGCAATGGTAAACTGATGCGCAGTCCAATGTGCATAGTATGTTATATCATCTGCAATAACCCATGTTCCACGCTGATACACACCTTGAGCACTGAACTCCTTTGTTCCTGCAACTGCTTCTGTGAAATATCCCATGAATGTATAGCCGGTTCTTGTTGGAAGAACAGATAAATTATCCACCAACGCACCATAAGTAACCTCAACTGATGTTGAGTCTGTCGTTCCATCGTTTTTACTCAGAGTTATCTGATAAGTGTTTGCATCCCACTGAGCATAAAGTGTTACCTCAGTCCCCTGACTGATTGCAAGATTGTTAATAGTCGTCACAGGTTCGCCAGATCCATCTTGTGCTGTGTTCCAACCATTAAATGAATAACCTGTTCTTGTTACCTCTGAAATATAACTTGAAACTGCATATGACTGATCATAGGTCGCAGTGAAGTGATCAGTATCAAACGAAGCATCAGAAATCACATTTTGATAAGTAATATTTCCACCATTGCCGTTAAATTTAACAATATATGTGTTTGGCTCAAATATCGCATATACCTGTTTAACACCTTCATTTGTTGAGATCAAATTAACAGCGCTTGTGATATAATCCGTGCTTCCCGCAGCTGCTGCCCAACCTTTGAATGAATATCCATCTTTTGTGAAACCGTTTGCCGAAAGAGAAGATACCACATTATAGTAATGCGTTGAATTTGTCATTTCTCCTTCAACCGCAGATGTTCCTTGACCGTCCACTTTATTATATTGAACATAATATTTGACAGCCTTTTGATAAATTTGCACAGTAAATGATAATTGATTAAGATTGTTAAGCTCAAAATTATATTGATGATAAGTTCCAAAACCATCAGTTTGTTCTGCTAAGTAATTATCATTTGCAGGGTTGATCTCAATATCTTCATTTTTAATTTTCAATGTCAGCGATTCAAAGACATAGCCAGTGATGTTGTATACTTTAAAGCTTATATTTCTTCCACCAAATGTGATTGATTGACCAACTGACGAATAGGACGCTTCGGTCTCTGTTCCTTCACTATTATAATAGTCAACCTTCATACTTGAAAGCGTGGTATTTGTCTTCATTTTTGAAGAATCCATATTATTTTTATATGGATCAGTACGATAATCACTTTCACTCACCCCAACATAGCTTGTGATTTCAAGTGTTCTTGATATTTCACCAATTGTCAGACTGCCTGAAACTGATAAGTTTCTTGTGAAAGTTGCTTGCTCGTTGTTTGAAGCAACACTCACCCCTGTACCTGTGTATCCCGTTATTTTATTAGCTTCACTTGCAGAAGAAATTGTTGAAACACTAAGACCTGTTACAGTTGTTTCAAGACCTTTTATTAAATAGTTAGTTTTGTTCGCACTTTCTGATTGAACAAATCTTACATCTGAGACGCTAGCAAATGATTTGCCACTATATGCTGAATCTTCACTTATAAGTGTTGTTGCAAAAGTTCCAGATGTTGCATTGACGGTAAAGAATGAATAAGTTTGCACTTTGATATCAATATTGACATTTCCATAAATCTTTGAAACACAAATCTGATATGATCTTGTATCATTATTATATATAATATAGATACCAGCACCTTTAAATCTTTTACCTTGAGTTACATCTTCAAAATGAGTTGTAACTGTATCAAATTGATTTGTTATGCTTAAGTCATTTTCAATTGAGACGCTCGAACGAGAAATTGCATAATTTGATCCACATATTTCCATATCGATAGTATCAACAAAACAACCATCATCTGTTGTGATATCATAAACAACCGTTTGACTTGGCAGCTTATTCCCACTGTTATCACCATTTGGGATTTCAACTCCGGCACCATAGCTTGAACTTGAATTATCAAGAGTCTGTTTCGTCACATGAACTTTATTCAAATTTCCCTCAGAAGACTTATTTGATAAAGCCAATGTAACATTATAATCCAGATCTGCAAACGTTACCTCAACGCTTGCATTATATGCGGTGTTATTGATACTGAATGAATAAGAGTATGTTTGAGCAGATACCGTATAAACAACAGACAACTGAACTTTGCCAGATGCAAATGAATAAATTGTTATAATTTTGCCGTCTGCATAAGTTGTTGATACCGGCGTTAATGATCCAACGAGTTTAAGATAATTTATGTTTGTGTCAGAAATGGTTTCACTTGTATATACCTGACTGAAATCCACATAGTCTGATCCAACTTTAAATTTCGACAAATATGAATTTTGCACATCATGATTTGTATAAGACTTAACTGCTGGAATAATTATATTATAAGTAGTCGTTACACCATAATTTCTGGTATCAACACTTTGGCCTTTCTCATTTAAAATATAACCCACAAGACCTGAATAGTCGGCGGATTGGATCTTCTCACCACTTAAAGCAGTCGACTTACTTAATGAAATTGTATTTTCTTGCGTCTTAATAGCATAATAAACTTTTACACCTGCATAATTACTGCCAGATGCACCATTTTTATCAATATTCAAAAGTTTTAAAGTAACATTTTCTGCACTCGAGTCACAAGTAATCTTTCCATCAGCAAGAGTATTTGGCGATATTTCATACACCCCAGTTGATGCAGTATATGTTCCGTTAAATATAAATGAATCAAGACCAATTCCCTGAATATACAAATTTACTTCAACCTTAGAAACATAATAACCCACTTGTGGCTGAACATTTAATTGGATTTCCTCATTCTTAAGTCCATAAATGGTTGCAGAAGATGTAGAAATCACCTGATTTTCACACTTTACACCATCTTTATCAGCTCCACTGTATGATATCGACTGTGAATTATCAGACGCTTGACTTAAAGAAACATAATAAACATCTCGTGTATAATGAGCATAAAGAGTAAGAACCGGCTCCTCCGCTCCATCTTCAATTTTAACTTTCGTTGCATATGTGAATTTTGTTCCTTTATTATTCACAGCATCACCAGTCCACCAGCCATCAAATGTAAATTCAACACCACTTCTTGTTGCATTAAGTTCTGGGAGTGTTCCATATGTGCTATCAAATGTGATAGTTTTTTCAACACCATCATAT
>JAFSVX010000035.1 GCA_017444785.1 Clostridia bacterium | reverse complement strand
TGCATGTTGCGATTTTATGCAGCCACCACTCATTGTGTATGTGCTTCCTGAACCAACATAAATGGCTCCACCTTTTTCTGACATTGGCACTTGGGCAACCCCGCTTTCTTCAACTTCCTGTGCAGTTGCATAATAAACACCTGAAATTTGCTTTGTGTCACCCTGCTCAACCTCTGTTGGCCCAACACCTTTATTACCATTTATAATCACAAATGGCAGAGTAAAGATAAGTGCAACAAGCACCACAATACAACTTATAAGCAAACTTCTAATTTGAACTCTCCCCATTTTCTTACTTGATTTTGACGTTGTTATACCTTTTTTCATACCAACCATTCCTTATTTTTTTCTTGTTTTGTATTTCAAGCATATTTTTCGACAATATTTTGCATTCAAATATATTCTATATATTTATTCTTCCCTTGTCAAACGATTTTTATCAATTTTTTTATTTTTTTATATATTTTAGATCCCAGAGCCTGCCCTGAGCGCAGCATATGATGCGGAGTCGAACAGGTCTTATCCACTCTGTGTTCCCTTCAGGGAAAGGTGGTGTGCTGACGCACACCAAAAGGTTTATGTCCCCTGCCAAAGGGAAAGCTGGTTCAGTGCACCAAAAGATTTTGTGTCAGTTAATTCAGTAGTAAAATGAGTGCATATGCAAGGCTCACAAAAAAACCTCACGAGCGTCAATACATTTACTCCCGTAGAAGCCTGAAAATGACAGTTAGGCAAGACAACAAAAAATCGCGACGCCCGATTTTTCGTCAAAACTCAACTTTTATGTTCGTTTTGTATTATAATCCAAAACTTCACCTTTTTGTTGGTTTTTCCTCTCCCCACAAAACCACTTTCGTATTTTTGCGGGGCACCCCAAATCTTACATGAGTGTGTCGCGATTTTGTAGTTAACACAGCATAAGTGTTATTTTTACTCTTCAACTGCGTTATGGTAAACATTCTGCACATCATCCAACTCTTCCAAAGCGTCAGCAAGTTTCTCTACAGAAGCATACTTGCCTTCATCAAGTGAAATAGTGTTTTGTGGAACATATTCGTTTTCACTTGAAAGAATTTCGTATCCAGCATCTTCAAAAGCTTTTGCACACTTATGAAGCCCGTCTGATGGAGTATAGATGACAAATGCCTCATCATCATCAATAACGTCATCAGCACCGCTATCGAGAGCAACCATCATCACATCATCTTCTGTTATGCCATCTTTCTTGGCAAGAACGATAACTCCTCGATAGTCAAAGTTATACATAACGCTTCCGGTTGCACCAAGGCTTCCACCAGCATGTGTGAAAAGATGACGAACATCACTTGCTGTTCGGTTTTTGTTGTCAGTCAAGCATTCAACGATAAACGCAACCCCATTTGTGCCATAACCTTCATAGATTGCAGATGAATAGTTGTCGCCCTCGGTTGAGCCACTTGCCTTTTTGATACTTCTTTGGATATTGTCGTTTGGCATGTTGTTTTGCTTAGCTTTTTGGATAATATCATAAAGTTTACTGTTCGTGTTCGGATCAGGGCCACCAAGTTTTACAGCCACAGCGATTTCTCTTCCAATTTTTGTGAAGATTTTACCTCTGGCGGCATCTGCTTTATTTTTTGTTGCTTGAATATTGTGCCATTTTGAGTGTCCACTCATATTTTCGGCCCTCCTTTTCTTAAATTTTACTTTGATAGTTTACTATATTTCTTTATCCTTTTGCAACCAAATTTAAAAAATATATCTGTCTCTTTAAGATTTCACAGCTCATCTTTTTTAAGCTCATACATAAGTACGCTTGCTGAAACGCCAGCATTAAGACTTTCCATTTGGCTTTTCATTGGAAGTGAAATTGTGCGTTTGTGAAGTTTGTCAAATTGGTCAGAAACACCACTTCCCTCGTTGCCAATAACAAGCGCATAGACCTTGTCGATATCTTTCATCTTAAAGATATTTTCCCCGTCCATATCTGCAAGATAGATTGGAATGTTTTTGCATTTGTCATAAAATTCCCCATAAGAGAGCTGATAAAAATCTGTATAGAAAATCCCACCCGAACTTGCACGCACGGTCTTTGGATTGTATGGGTCACAGCAGTCAATAAGCACTATTGTTTCAAAGCCTGTTGCTGCTGCAGTTCGAATTATTGTTCCAAGATTACCAGGATCTGAAACTCTGTCAAGCACAATAATTGGCTTGTCAAGTGCAAAGTCCACAGATGTCCTCATCTTAACCTCTGCCAAAACACCTTGGCTGGACACAGTATCACTTATCTTCTCAAAAGCAGGCTTTGAAAGAAGAAAAACATTTGGCTCACACTTGGTAATCAAGTCGCTGTATTTCACAGCACAAGAAGACTCCACATAAAGCCCCACAAGTTCCATTGCACCATAGACAATTTCCTGAACAAGTTTAGGTCCTTCAACCAAGAACGTGCCATAGTATCTTCTGAACTTCTTTTCCCCAAGGCTTGCCGCCCTTTTTACATTATCATTATTCACACTTGAAATAATTTCCATAATTTTTTCCTTTACCTTTTCATTATCGCACAATCTTATTTAAAATAGCAAACAAATCACAAAATTTTTCATTTTAAATAACTCTGTAATCAACGGCTTAGTTTGCACATATAACAAGGCAACAAAAAATCGCGACGCTCAATTATGCAACATAATGCAGCGTGATTAAAGGCGTTAGAATAGTGCAATAAGAAAGAAACAAAAAAGTTCCACGCCCGATTTTATTTTCATAAATGAGTGTGTGGAACTTTTGTAGTTTCTGCACTTAGTGTGCCATTATAACGCCTTTAAAACTTTGTTTGCAACGTCTGCAAATGCCTCTTTGTTATTCACAGCAAGGTCAGCAAGAACTTTTCTGTTAAGATCAATTCCAGCAACCTTAAGACCATGCATCATTTTGCTGTAAGACAAACCATATTCACGTGCAGCAGCATTGATTCTTGCGATCCAAAGTGCACGCATATCACGTTTTTTGTTCTTTCTTCCAACATAAGCATAGTTGCCACTTTTCATGACAGCTTCACGAGCAACACGGAAAAGTTTGCTCTTGCTTCCGCGGTAACCTTTAGCAAGTCTGCGAATTTTTACTCTTTTCTTGTTTGCATTAACGCCTCTTTTAATTCTCATAAGTCTCTACCTCCCAATTAGTCCTGATTTCCTACAAGCTTTTTGATTGTTTTAGCTTGTGTGTCTGAAACGTAGGCACTTCCACGAAGATGACGTTTTCTGCCTGTCTCTTTCTTTGCTAAAATATGTCTTTTGTTTTGATGTGCGCGTTTAATTTTTCCGCCTTTCAAGACATTAAATCTTTTCTTAGCGGCACTGCTATTTTTCTGTTTTGGCATAATAAATTTCCTCCTATTACTTTTGATTTTTTGGGTTAAGGATCACAACAACGTTACGTCCTTCAACTTTTGGCTCTTTATCCTTCACACCTGCGCCTTCAAGTGCATCGCAGAAATTGTTGACAATTTCAATACCTTTTGCGCTGTATGCCTGTTGACGACCACGCATGCGAAGAGCAACTTTAACCTTATTTCCGGCTGTCAAGAATTTAAGAGCATTCTTGGCTTTGATGTCGATATCGTGTTGTTCAATCGTCATTGAAAGTTGGATCTCCTTTATCTCAACAACTTTTTGGTTCTTGCGGTTTTCCTTTTCCTTCTTTGCTCTGTCATACATGAATTTGCCATAGTCCATAATTCTGCAAACAGGTGGAACCGCATTTGGTGAGATTTTCACAAGGTCAAGCCCTGCTTTGTCAGCAAGCGCATTTGCCTCTGCCCCGCTCATAACACCAAGCTGAGCACCGTCCTCTCCAATAACTCTTACTTCCTTATCGGTGATTTCACCATTTAATTGATGTTCTTGTTTTATAGTCGTATCCTCCTTAGCTACAAAACCTTTAAATTTTTGCTTTATGGAAAGTCCCATAAAAAATGAGTGACCGGAAGGCCACCCATAGTTTTATAAAAGTAACGATTGGCTTTCACGCACATTAAAGCCAAAACATATACAAATCAAACTATTTTAACCAAGCAAAATCTTTCATTCGATTGGTGGAAAGTGGTCTTTCTCTTTCTAAAGCGTTGTTATTGTAATATATATTTTAACATTTGTCAAGAAAAATTTGCAAATTTATTTTGTTTTTTCGGTTTCCTTTGAAATGCCTGCAATAAGTTCAAGTCTTGCTTCCCACTCTTTCGCCTGATTTTCATCAAAAGCACCACTTTGATAACCAGATCTTGTGAAATTATTTATAAGAATGGTTGATATTCTTTCAAACTCACCAGCTTTTATCACACCTGTCTGAAGCATTTGTCTTACTTGTAAAAGTTGCATAATGGTATCATTACCAAATTGATCAGCTTCTAATCTCTTAAGTTCAGAAATTGATTTATTAACACCGTCAACAGTAAGCCCAATGGCCTTGATCATTACTTCCAATTCTTCATCCATAATTTTCCCTCCATACATTTACGCATATATTATACCACAAAAGGCATATTTCGTCAATAGCTTCACCTTATAAAGATTACAATTTTTTATTTCAAAAATCCTTCAATAATTTTTGACTCGGCTTGTTTTTCTGAAAGGCCAAGAGTCATAAGTTTAACAAGCTGCTCGCTTGCAATCTTTCCTATTGATGCCTCGTGGCTGAGACTTGCCTGGTTATCCCTTGCACTCACTCTTGGAATTGAGTCAATGTTTGCATTGTCAAGCACAATACCGTCACACTCCACATGGCCAAAGCAAAGATTTTTACCAATCATGTTTGACTTAAACACCTGCTTACTTTTATCCCTTGCAACACTGCGTGATACAATTTTGCACCTGCTGTTTTGCCCAAGCAAATTCACTTTAAAATCAGTTTTTGCAATATTGTTTGATGCAGTCAAAATCTTTTCATTTATTGTCAAAAGTGCGTTCTCTTTAAGGTTTGCAGTTGCCTTACGATTTGCGAAGTCCACACCACCAATTTGGGTTGTGTTCATTGTCATTGTGCTTCCTTCTTTCATGTTGACAATGGTTGTTGGGTTTAAAATTTTGCCTTTACCTTCACCAAGTGCAAGGTGATTCTCAATGTATGTGACTTCTGCATTTTTGCCAATGTGGAAAGTGTGAATTCCGTTGTGTCCACTGCTTGATCCAGAGTGCACACCGCAGCCTGCAACAATGGTTACTTTTGCACCGTCTTCAATATAAAAATCATTATAAACCAAATCAAATATACCATCATTTGTAACAACAACAGGAATATGACATGCCTCGTTTTGACAAGAAGAGTGAACATAGATGTTTATGCCCGGATTATCTTCCTTCTTTTTAATTTCAATATGAGCAGTAGAGCGGATTATCTCACCTTTGCCATTTCGTCTGAAAGACACTGCGCCGTCTGGAATTTTATGAAGTCCAGCAATCTGTTTAAGAAGGTTTTTTGTTATGCTATCAAGTTCAATCATTATACTTCCTCCTTAAGTTTCTCGCAATAGGCGCTTCCAAGACTTTTAAGCACCTGTTTGCTGTCGCCATACTTTGAAATCTTGCCATTTTCAAGCACCAAGATTTTGTCTGCATTTTTCAGCAATCTTTCTTGGTGGCTGACAACGATATTGCATTTGGTGCTGTCAAACAAATTATTCAGTTTTTCAAAACTCCAAAGGTCAATGCCTGCCTCTGGCTCGTCAAAGATGAAGCATTTGCCAGACTTTGCAAGCGCAAGGGCAAGTTCAATTCTCTTTTGCTCACCACCAGATAATGTTTTATCAAAGTCACGGTCAAGATAGTTTCTTGCGCAAAGCCCAACTTTGCTTAAAATTTCACAAGCTTTGTCGGTTGTGTTTTCTTCACCCGTGGCAATGTCAATCAAGTCTTTGACAGTGATGCCTTTGAAGGCAACCGGCTGTTGAAAAGCATAGTTAATTCCAAGTTTTGCACGCTTGTCTATTGAAAGAGAAGTGATGTCTTTACCATCAAAGAAAATCTTTCCACTTGTTGGCCTCACAATGCCCATAACAATCTTTGTCAGTGTTGACTTACCACTTCCGTTGTGGCCAGTGATAGCAGTTAAACAATTGTTATCAAAAATGCAAGAGATGTCATCCAAGATGACTCTCTCCTGCCCCTGCTCAACTATTTTATAACTTACGTTTTTAAGTTCTAACATTTATATTATCTTACCTTATTTTTGATTTCTTCTTTCATGTTTGCAATCAAATTTTCAAGCTTCACATCTTTTTCTTCAATGTTTCCACGTTTGCGGATAGAAACTGTACCGTTTGCTGATTCGTTTTCACCAACAATAATCATATATGGAATCTTTTGAAGTTGTTCACTTCTGATTTTATAACCAACCTTCTCTGCACGATCATCAAGCTCGGTTCTTATGCCTGCGTCTTTTAACTGCTGTGCAATTTGTGAAGCATACTCAGCACTCTTGTCACTGACGTTCATAACAATTGCTTGAACTGGGCAAAGCCAAAGTGGGAATGCACCAGCAAAGTTTTCTGTGATGATACCAAAGAAACGCTCAATAGACCCAAAGATTACACGGTGAAGAATAATAGGTTCTTTTCTTGTGCCATCAGCAGCAACATATTCAACATTAAATCTTTTTGGAAGTTGCATATCAAGCTGAATTGTTCCACACTGCCAAGTTCTTCCAATCGCGTCTTTAATATGAATATCAATTTTTGGTCCATAGAACGCACCATCACCCTCATTGATTACATAATCTTTTCCTATACCTTTAAGAGCATTTTTCAAACCATTTTCTGCCCACTCCCAATCCTTTACATCTCCAATATGATCTTCTGGCATAGTTGAAAGCTCAAGGTGATATTCAAGACCAAACACACCATAAATTTTATCAACAAGTTTTATAATATTTGCAACTTCACTTTCAATTTGATCAGTTGTCATAAAGATATGGGTATCATCTTGGGTGAAACATCTTACACGGAAAAGTCCATGAAGTGTTCCAGATGCCTCGTGACGATGCACTTTTCCAAGTTCTGCCACACGAAGAGGAAATTCACGATAACTATGCATTCTTTCTTTATAATAAAGCATACTTCCTGGACAGTTCATAGGCTTTATTGCAAAATCCTCATCTTCAACTTTGAAGGTGTACATATTTTTCTTATAGTGATCCCAGTGTCCACTCTTTTCCCAAAGTTTTCTGTTCATCGCCATTGGCGTTGTGATTTCAGTATAGCCAGCTTTATAATGTTCCTCTCTCCAGAAATTGATAAGCTCATTTATAACAATTTGACCTTTTGGCATGAAAAATGGCATACCTGGTGCAAAGTCAGAAAGGAAGAAAAGGTCAAGCTCTTTCCCAAGTTTTCTGTGGTCACGCTTCTCTGCCTCTTCAAGCATTTTGAAGTATTCTTCCATTTCGCTTGCTTTGTTGAACACAACGCCATAGATACGAGTAAGCATTTTGTTCTTCTCGTCCCCACGCCAATATGCACCCGCAAGTTTTGTGAGTTTGAAAGCTTTTATAAGCCCTGTGCTTTTAAGATGTGGTCCACGGCAAATATCAGTGAAATCACCCTGAGTATACATTGTCACTTCTTCGCCATCAGGGATTGCATTTGCAAGTTCAATCTTGTAATTTTCCCCTTCATCTTTTGCCCATTTAAGCGCTTCTTTCTTGCTTACAACTTTTC
>JAFSVX010000034.1 GCA_017444785.1 Clostridia bacterium | reverse complement strand
GCGTCTTTGAATCTGCCCTCCATTTCGGTCGTAAGTTCCTTAATGATTTTCAGCAAGTCATCTTCTGCTTTTTTCAGGTCATCACGCTGAGTTGTAAGATCTGTGTATCTCGCTGTAACCTCTTTAAGCTCCTCAATAGCCGCGACATTGACATATCCAAGTGCAGAAATTTGCTTCTTTATTTTTGCAGACTCACTCAATCCTTCTGAAAGGTCAAAGTCAGTCAATTTAAACTCTACCGCAGATGCATAGGTCATATTATATTCTTCCCAAACGCGCTCTTGCATAGCCTCAATGTCTGTGTCCACTTTTGCAAGGTTCATCTCTTCTTTGGTCTTTTTCTCACTTACGCGCTGAATTTCAGCTGAAAGAGCCATTTTTTCTTGGTCAGCCTTGCCAACTTCTGCCTGAAGTTGTGCTTTATATGTGTCAAGTCCGGCAAGTTTGTCACGGACAGCTTGCAGTTTATCCATATTACCTTTATATGCAGACTCTTTCATCATCTCATCAAGCATACCTTGAAGCTCAGCAATGTCTGTCAAAGTCTTTTGATATTCAAGCTTATTCTCACGCAAACGATAGTTGCTTTCTGCAATATTAGTTTCCAGACGCTCAATCTCATTTTTAAGCGCAAAGACAGAGGAATTTCCTGAAGCAATTTTCACTTTAATTTCCGTCAGGCTGTCATAAAGCGACTCTCTTTGTTTACGAAGAACATCAAACCTGCTTGTCTCTTTACGCTTTGTTTCCGAAGCCTCTTCCTTCTTATCTGTCATTTGTTTCTCTTGATTTTCAACTTTGGTAAGCGCATCTTCCAAATACTCAAGCTTATCAAAAATTGTTTGCAAAGAAAACTCAAGACTGCGTTTTTCACGCTCTGTCGAAGAAATGAGATCCTCTATTCTATAGTTATTCTCAGTCTGCTTTGCAGATTGAAGCTCGTTATTATGGATTTCTTCGTTGATATTAAGAAGTTCCTGATTGTTTTTCTCCGCTTGATCTTTAATTTTTTGCTGCCTTTCAAGCAGATTTTTAACATCATTTTTGATAACCTGAATACTTTTATTAAGGTCCTCAATCTCTCTTGCGCGACCAATAAGATTTGATGTTGATTCTTTCTTACTTCCACCGGTGATTGCACCAAGAGGATTGATTATATCTCCGTCAAGCGTAACTATTTTAGTTGAGTAAGAGGTTGATCTTGCCAAAAGTGTCGCATTGTCAAGAGTATCCACAATCACTGTTGCACCAAGAAGATGTTTAAACACTGGCTCAAGGCTTTGGTCAAACTCAATCAAATCACTTGCAACACCAAGCACACCTTTCATGTTAAGCTTAGATCTTACAAAATCTGAAACAGAACGTTCTTTGACAGTGTCAGCAGGCAAGAAAGTCGCACGACCAAACCTATTCTCTTTAAGATAATTTACAATAAATTTTGCGTCATCTTCAGTGTTTGTTACAATATTTTGCACAGACACCCCAAGCGCCATCTCGATCGCAGTTTCCAATCTCTCAGGAACTCTCATAAGTTTTGCAACAACACCAACAATCATTTTAGAAAGCTTAGTGTTTGATTTTGCTTGCTCAAAAAGTCGTTTTACCGGCACAACAAAACCCTCATTGTCCTCTTGCATTTCCTGAAGAACGTGAACGCGCGAAAGTTTGGTGTGATATTCAACCTTAAGGTCGTCAAGCTCTTTTGCGATGTCATTTTCCTTGTCAACCAAAGAGTCTGCCATATTCACAAGCTCCTCTCTTTTGGCTGCAAGCTTATCCGCTTGAGATATTATATTCTCAAATGCATTTTGACTTTCAGTCAGCTCATCACTAAGGTTTTTAAGCGAAAGTTCAATCTCTGACTGTTTATTTATAACCTCAAGCTTTTTCTCTTCAAGCATCTGTTTTTCCGCTTTGATACTTGAAAGATTTGATTTCACATCACCGATTTTTTCAAGGGTATCAAAAAGCTCACCCTCGTGCGCCTCGGCCTCTTTTTCGCCAACAAGCAAACGGTCTGCAACCTCAAGGTATTCATCATTTATCTTTTCACTCTGCTTCACAAGTTCAGAGAGGATCACCTCTTGATTAGCAAGCTCTTTTTTCTTATCATCAAGAGCTTTTGCAAGGTTTTCACCCAAGATTTCATCTTGCTTAATGTCAGTTTCAAGCTTTTCTTTTAAGTTGTTTAAATTCGCCATTTTTTCTTGAATAAGCTTGGTTTCACCGCTCTGCTTTTCAAGTCCAACAGTAAGCTCAAGCAGTTCATCACGAAGATTTTCAATATTTTTATCAAGCTCTTGAATTTTTTCTGAAGAGTTATTAAAGTTCTCCACAGCTTTCTCAAAATCTGCAGTTTTGAGGGCCAATTCTTCTTCAATTGCATCAAGTTTTTGCCTGATTGCCTGCTTATTCACCGCAGAATAGTCATACTGATGCACATAGATATTAAGTTCCAAAGTTTTAAGACGCTCACGCAGTTCAAGGAATTTATTGGCGTTTTCACTTTGCTTTGTAAGTGGACCAAGCCTTGATTCCAGCTCACTTATAATGTCGCTGAGCCTTGTTAAATTATCACGCGTTGTGTCAAGCTTGCGCTCTGCCTCTTTCTTTCTTGTTTTAAACTTAGCAATACCTGCGGCCTCTTCAAAAACCGAGCGTCTTTCTTCAGGCTTTGCAGAAAGGAGGCTGTCAATTTTACCCTGACCGATCACGCAATAGCTTTCACGACCAAGTCCACTGTCGTGCAAAATATCCACGATGTCTTTAAGTCTGCAAGGATTTTTATTGATTGTGTATTCACTTTCGCCGCTTCTGTAAAGTTTACGCGTCAGCACAACCTCGTCATAGTCAACCGGAAATATTTTTTTAGAGTTATCAAAATAAAGGGAAACTTCAGAAAAATTCTGAGGTTTTCTTGCCTCAGTTCCATTGAAGATGACATCTTGCATTGATGATCCACGGAGGGATTTTGCGCTCTGCTCACCCATAACCCAGCGTATTGCATCAGCAACGTTACTTTTTCCGCAACCATTTGGGCCAACAATACCGGTGATACCGTTGTCAAACTTGACCTCCAGTTTGTCTGCAAATGATTTAAAACCATAGATTTCCAGTTTTTTAAAGTTCATAATAATCTCTCTCTATTTTTTACTTAAGTTTTCAAGCGCCTGCTTTGCGGCAATCTCTTCCGCATCACGTTTTTTGCCAGCCTGCCCAGTCCCACAAGCCACCTTGTTTATATAGACCTGCGCGGTATAATATTTTTCTTCACCTTCACCAGAAGATTTCGTGTCATAGACTATTTTGGCATTTTTAAATTTCTCTTGAAGCTGAGATTTAAAGCTGTCTGGGACTCCACTTTTCTTGATTTTGCCCAGCGAACTTTCAAAGATTTGAAGAAGAAATTTTCTTGCTTTTTGTATTCCTGAATCAAGATAGATTGACGCCAAAAGCGCCTCGAAACTGTCTGCGATCATGGCATCAGTAGGCGTTTTACCAAAAAGCCCCGCCCCAACAATCAAAAACTTGTCAAGACCAAGCTGTTTTGAAACAAAGGCAAGTGACTTTTCAGACACAAGCGAAGCACGAATTTTTGTCAGCTCCCCCTCGCTTTTGTGATAGCGTTTGAAGATCTCTTCCGCAATCACAAAGGAAAGAATGCTGTCGCCCAAAAACTCCAAGCGCTCATTAGATTCAACCTTATGCTCGTTCGAGAAACTTGAATGAGTGAACGCAGTTTTTAAAAGTTGCTTGTTTTGGAAGGTATAGCCGATTATTTTTTCAATCTCTGCACAATCGAAATTCTGCATAAAAGTTATCTCCTATAAATTTTCAGCAAAACTTTCTTTAAGTTTGTCAATAATTCCACTCTCATAGATTTGTTTAACCTGCAGTGCGCAACTAAGGATAGTCTCAGCAGTGGCAGTTCCGTGAGTTTTCAGAACGATCTTGTTTACACCAAGGAATGCTGTGCCACCATAGAGGTTATAATCAAGGTTTTTCTTCAGTTTTTTGAAGGTGCCTTTCATCATGCCTGCACCAAGCTTTGCAAAAAGTCCAGCATTTGATATCTCACTTTTAAGAAGTTTCAACATGTTTTTGATTGCACCCTCAGAGGCTTTCAGTGCGATATTCCCTGCAAATCCGTCAGCAACAATCACATCAACCTCACCAGAAAGAAGATCCCTTGCTTCAACATTACCAACAAAGTTGATATTCTTTGCTTCTGACAAGAGTGGGAATGCCTCATGCGTCAAACTGTTACCTTTTTTGTCCTCTGCACCAATGTTAAGTAGTCCAACTTTTGGATTTTTTATTCCACAAACATTTTGCATATAAAGTGAGCCCATCTGCGCAAACTGAACAAGATATTCAGGTTTGCAATCCACGTTTGCACCACAGTCAATCAAAAGCGTCTGACCACCTTTCACGTTTGGAAGGGTTGGCGCAAGTGCTGGACGCATGACACCTGCCATTCTACCCACAATAAACACACCACCAGAAAGGATTGCCCCTGTGCTTCCCGCACTGATGAATGCAACAACATCTTCATCATCTTTCAGGCGGTTGCAACCAACAACAATAGTGCTATTTTTCTTTGTGCGAATTGCGGTTGTTGGTGACTCTTCATTAGTGATCACCTCGTCCGCTTCCAAAATTTCGATTTTATCACCCACATAGCCATATTCTTTCAAAATATCCTCAATAGGCTGTTTTTTGCCAACCAAAACGACCTGCAGATCATCAATAAGGTTGACAGCAGTGATTGCCCCCTTCACAATTTCAAGAGGTGCATTATCCCCACCAAACGCATCAATAGCAATTTTCATTATATTTCCTCCAGCTTCAAAGCACAATAATACAAATAATCTATTATATTATATAATATAATCCACCCAATTTCCAAACAAATACACAAAATTATTAAGAAAATAAAAAAAGAGGTGCGGAGTTTCACCGCACCCACAAAGGAAAGGTGGTGCATAAGGCGTAATTTTTATAAGGGAAGGGACTACACCCTATGCACCGATTAGTTACTAAAATAATATTTTAACGTTTTCCCTGAGAATATCAGACAAAAACCCCATGGCAGCAGAAAACAAGAGATTTTTGTTTTTAAGCAAAGCAAACAGGTTCGCCATAGTATCCGTTGTAAATTGCGGTTCTGTTTGCAAAGCTTAAATCAAAAAGAATTGCTTTATGCGGTTATTCGGTCCGCCTTGTAAGCAAAGCGGAACCAAAACGGGAAGGAACTACACCCTATGCACCGCTCGACTTATCAACACTTAACTGGTTTATTATTTGCATCATAGTGCCACCAGCCATCAACTCCTGACGATGTTGCGCCTGGATTGCTTGCGCTATATTTGTAAATTCTGACATCAACATCCATATCTCCATAGCCAAGATATTCTGCTATGTTGGCAAGGGCTTTCAGTGTTGTCATTGATGCCCTCAAATTATATTCTGTTATGTTTAAATATACATTATCAAGCAAGCTTTCATCATAACCATCCATCAAATAAACATTGCTTGATATTGAACTGCGGTCAACTGGAAAATCTGTTATTATTGCTTTATTTCTGATTGTTACCGTTTCCAAACTTGAACAGCCTGCAAATGTACTGTCCCAAAATTCATTTTGTCCACTTGCACATGTCACTGTGGTAAGTGATGTGCAATCTTTAAACAGGTTCGCTGATAGAACTGCAGTACAACCCTCGTCAAAAGTTACTGTTTTAAGACTTGTGCAACCTTCAAATGCAGAGTCGCCAATACTTTCCACAGAATTTTCTATTGTAGCACTTTCAATCATTGTATTATTTTTATAAACATTTGCTGCAACTGTTTTAGAAATAACGACCTGTGAATCTTTATATATTAACGAGATTGATGGAACAACACCCATGTCTTTCCAATCAACTCCAATACCTGTATAAACCCAACCGGCCCATGATATATAACAAATATCATTTACTCTTGTTGTTGAACGTAAGAAATAGTGATCATAACTGCCATTAAATATGTATTGATATGCATTATTTGACAATGCAAAGTCTGTTGTTTTTTTCTGACGTTCTCCGTTACCAGTAAAGAATCCTGCACCATCAAGCATGTTCCAATAACTTTGCAAATAAACATCATCCTGAGTTACAACGCCTGTTCCATCTTCAGTTAATATTGACGTATTGTTTTCCAATGTCTTTGTGACTATGCCAGACTTCTCTGCCGTTGTGAATGCACTGTTATAAAAATCATCATTAAGCCATGTCCTTATTTCACTGTTATACCATTCAGAACAATGTTCATCTGTAGTATTTGGATAAAATTGCACATTGGATGCAATTACATTACATGCAAATAAGTCCATGGTCTCTGCAGTCCCATCAAGAACCTCATCCCAATTAAGCACTTGCCACATGATTGGTTCAACTTTGAACCATGCAACAACTCCATTCCCTTTCACTGTTGCTCCACCTGTATAAGTGTAACCGGCCTCATCAACTTTACTTAGGCCTCTGACATATGTGTTATTGTCAGTATATAAATATGCAACCCAATCACGTCCATCTGTGTTGCTTGAGTTCCCAACGTGATATGTTTGAACAATATCCGCAGTTTTCGCCTCTGCACTTTTCGCATCATACCATGCTTCAAGTGTTGTATTCATATCGTCACCAACATATGTCTGTGGATATGAACCATAATATATATAACGAGAAGGCTCATTTTTCTGGTATTTAACATAACCAGATTTATCACAAATACCTTTATATTGGAATGTGCTTGTAATTCCTTCGCCAATTGTTTCTATATCATTCTTCACATAAACTGCTGTCGCATTCTTGAATAAACTTGAGTTATCTAATGAATTTAATCCTGCAATTGTTTGCGAGTTTATTATAACCGTTTTAAGTTCCAAACAAAAAGAGAATGTCTCTGTTGGAATATATGTGACATTCCTACCAATTGTCACACTTGTAAGCCCATTACAACCAAATGTGAAAATGTTAGAACCAAGGCTTGTTACACTATCTGGAATTGTTATTTTTGTAAGGTTCCTACAATTATTGAATGCGTTGTTGTATATAAACTGTGTATTTCTATTTATTTGACATGATGTTATTTCTTGATTCTTAGCTTTAATCAGTATCACATATGGATTTGAACTATTGCCAAGATAATATGCATTATCATATTCATTACATTGTAAACTTGTACAGCCATAGAATGTATCATCCATATCTGTTACACTATCTGGAATTGTTATTTTTGTAAGGTTCCTACAATTATTGAATGCGTTGT
>JAFSVX010000033.1 GCA_017444785.1 Clostridia bacterium | reverse complement strand
TGTTTGGCAATTTCAATCGTGTTATAACGAGGATTACTTTCGGACTGATAGCTTCCGTCATGCTCCTCATCAATGATAATAAGTCCAATATTTTTTAGAGGTGCAAAGATTGCAGACCTTGCGCCAACAACTATTTTTGCATCGCCAAGAAGTATTCGTTTCCACTCGTCAAAGCGCTCACCTGCGGAAAGACCACTGTGAAGAAGCGCAACGCTGTCGCCAAAACGATTTCGAAAATTTGCAAGCACTTGAGGCGTCAGCGAAATCTCTGGAACAAGCATAATACCAGTTTGACCTTTCTTTATGATCTCCTCCATGGCAGACATATAAACTTCGGTCTTTCCACTTCCAGTAACGCCATGCAGAAGATAGGTTGCACTTGTTCCTACAATTTTATCAAAAGCATTTTGTTGGGCGGCGGTAAGCGTAACTTTGTTTTGATTTATGTTTTGAATTTCTTTGAAAGGGGTTCTTTTGATAACTTCTGTTCTTGCAAGCAAAATCTCATTTTCTTTAAGTTTATTTATTGCGCTTGCGCCAAACAATTTATTGAGGTCAGCTTGAGGAGCGGTTCCATTTTCAAGCATAAAAAGTATCGCATCGGTTTGAGCGTGAGCAGTTTTTCGAAGGGTGCTGAGATAAAACTTTGCCTTATCCTCGTCAGCAAGATAAAGATAGGTTATCTCAAGGTCTTTGACCTTGCCCTGCCTCATCTCTGCAGGAATAAAAAGACGGATACAGTCGCACATTCCGATATTGTATTTTTCTTTCATAAAAAAAGCAAGCTCAAACTGATCCTCATGAATGCAAGGGAAAGTATCTATTGCTCGTATGATTTTTTTGACTTTGCTTTCGGCATAGGCGCATGTGTCAGCAATGTCAATGATATATCCTTCGATCACACGGTTTCCAAAAGGCACAAGCACTCTCATACCCTTTTTATAATTTTCATCACAAAAATAATAGTCGAAAACTTTATCAACTAAACTGCTGGCAATATCAACAATTACTTTTGCGAATTTCTTTTCCATATATAATATAATATCAAATTATTTTATATAATCCAAGCAATTTGAATATCTTGTCAATTTTGCAAATAAAAAATACAATCAAAATTGATTGTATTTAAAATTTTATATTAAACATTAAACTTATTCAAGAACAGTTCTTTTGATTTCGTATTCGCCATCAAAGAATTCTTTACTTGCAAATTCAATAGGTTTTATTTTTTGGTTTTCATTGAAAAATTCAGGACGTTCAACCAAAAGTTCCTTTGCTCTTTTAGCCACAGCAGTAGTCAGTGAATATCTGCTTCCAGCTTTTGCAAACAATACTTCAATAGGTGGATTTATCATTGCCATATAAATTTTTCTCCTTAACTTGAATGTATTATACCACATTCAATATTACAAATTACAAACGATTTGAAAAAGTTTTTAAAAATTTTTAGAATAAAATTTACTGATTTATATTTTTCAAAAATTCTTCCTCATTTATTATCTTTATGCCAAGTTGCTCTGCCTTTGTCAGTTTGCTGCCAGCATCAGTGCCTGCAATCACAAAGTCAGTATTTTTTGACACGGATGAAACAACGTCTGCCCCCGCCGCCTCAAGCAATGCGGTGGCTTGTTGTCTTGACATGCCAAGAGCCCCAGTCAAAACAACCTTTTTTCCAGCGAAAATACTGTTTGAGTTATTTGTAGAAATTTCGCTGTTTTTTGGCAGGACTCCAACATCAAAAAGATTTTCAATTTCCTTTATATTATTTTGATCTTTAAAGAAGTCAAGAATACCATTTGCAGTGATATCAGAAATGTCTTGAAGTGAAACAAGCTCGTCAAAAGTTGTGTTTTTGAAATTGTCAAAAGTTTTGAAATGTTTTGCGAGTTGTTTTGAGGTCTTTTGTCCAATGTTTTCAATACCAAGTGCATAGATAAACTTGTCAAGAGGAGGATTTTTGCTTGCTTTGATGCTTGCAAGCACATTGCTTACCTTTTTGTCTTTAAATGCTTCAAGAGAATAAAGTTGCTGATCTGTCAATTTATATATGTCAGAATATTTATTTATGCCATATTTTTCAAAAAGTTGCTCAATGGTCTTTATGCTAAATCCCACGATATCCATGGCATGCCTGCTTGAAAAATATGAAAGTCGTTTAACAATTTGTCTTTCACAGCCAAAGTGATTTGGACAATATATATCAATATTTTCAAGGTTGAGTTGCGCGCCGCAACAAGGGCAAACTGTCGGTTTTTCAATAGGTTTGCTTCCTGGCAGATCTTCAGCAAGTCCAAGCACTTCTGGGATAACCTCGTTGCTTCGTCTGATAAACACTCTGCTTCCGATTTTTATTTGCTTGCGCTGTATGTCGTCAAAGTTATTAAGTGTCGCACGAGAGATTGTTGCTCCAGCAAGTTCAACTGGTTCAAGATCCGCAACAGGAGTTACTCTTCCGCTTCTGCTGACCTGCCAAATGACGTTGTTTAAAAGAGTGCTGACCTCAAGTGCTTCAAACTTAAAGGCAATCATACCGCGAGGAAATTTTGCTGTGTCGCCAAGCTCTTCACGAACAGAAAGCTGATTGATTTTTATGACCATTCCGTCAATAAGAAAGTCATACGTTTTTTTCTCTTTATCAACCTTGTCAATAAGCTGTTTTATTTGGTCAGTGCTATCAACTATTTTAAAAAGAGGATCAACTTTGAAACCATTGTCAATCAAAAATTGGTGTTCCTCTGCTTGAGTTTTAAAAGACTTGCCTTCAATATAGTTTATGTTATAGGCAAAAAAATCAAGGTTTCTTTCTTTTGTTTGTTTGGGATCAAGATTTCTTATTGCACCCGCCGCCGCGTTTCGCGCATTTTTAAGAGGCTCCTCATGGGCTCTATTAAATTTATCAAGCTCAGAAAGTTTCATAATTCCTTCGCCTTGAATGACAACAAGACCTGTGTATGGAATTTTAAGAGGTACAGTTCGGATTGTCTTTACCTGCTCGGTTACGTTTTCACCAATTTCACCGTTACCGCGTGTTGCACCTTGAATCAAAATTCCATTTTGGTAAGTGAGTGCCAAACTCAGTCCATCAAATTTATGTTCAACTGAAAATTCTGTTTTAAAGGATTTTATCTTTTGGTTTTTATCATTCCAATCCAAAATTTCATCAAAAGACTGCGCTTTGTCAAGGCTCATCAGTCGTCTTATATGTTTCACTTTTTCAAATTTAGAAAGTGGATCCCCACCAACTTTCAATGTTGGGGAGTTTTCAAGAATAATGCCAGTTTCATTTTCAAGGACTTTAAGTTTGTCATAAAGAGTGTCCCATTCCTTGTCTGACATAGTCGGATTGTCAAGAACATAATAGTCATAACTTGCCTTATTTATAAGAGCAATCAGTTCTTCCATTTCTTGTTTTTTATCTTTCATAAAATTCCTCCCATGTTATGAAAAATATAAATTATTTTGTCAAAATTGCTTTTTTAGCGTATTTTTTTAACAAAAACAGTGTTAATTTTGCGTTTTTTATTCAATAATCTCAAGATTTGCATATTTAAGAGAGAGTGTTTTTATACCCACGCTTTCAAACTTGATAGTAACAAAAGCGGCAGCAAAATCTGTGACCTCCAAAGTGATTTCTCCAACCCCAAAATGAGGGTGTCTTACCTTTGTGCCTTTTGTGAATTTTGAGTAATCAGTATTTCTTGCTGTGTTTGTTTGCTTGATGTTGTTTTTTGAAATCGAGCTTACCGTAAGCGAACTTAAAGAAGTTTTCCTTTCTTTTGGAAGGTATGCATCATCATCAGCATCTTGTCCTTCAAGCTCTTTCAAAAATCTTGATGGAACGCTGTATTCAGTTCGTTTACTTTCAAACGAGAATCTTGTTTTTGCACGTGTCAAATAAAGCCTCTTTTTTGCTCTGGTGATTGCGACATACATAAGTCTGCGTTCTTCCTCAAGCTCATTTTCGTCATCACTGTTTATTGCGCGTGAGAGAGGAAACAGGCCGTCATTAAGGCCAACGATAAACACGACATTAAATTCCAATCCTTTTGCAGCATGCACAGTGATAAGGCTTGCAAAGTCTTCCTCTTCATTAAGGCTGTCAATATCCCTCATCAATGTTATGGATTGCAAATATTCTTCCAAATCAGCGGTGGTGTTTGCATCAGAGAACTCTTTGACTGAAAGCAAGAAATCATCAACGTTCATCTGCTTGTTTTGATCCTCGTCACTTTTATCCCCAATTGCACCTTTAAAGTCAACTTTGTTTATTGCATATTCCACAAATTCATAAAGAGGCATTTTATCCGCTTTATCTTTAAGGTCAAGCATAAGTTCTTTGACCGGCTCAAGTTTTTTCTTTATTGCTCCCTCTAAAAAATCGCCAACAATAAGATTATACAAACTCACTCCATTGTCTTCTGCAAGCACTTCAAGTTGTGCGACTGTTGAATCGCCTATGCCCTTTTTTGGAAAGGCAAGCATACGCCTTGTTGCCTCATCATCATAAGGGTTGTGAATAAGACGAAGATATGCAGTGATATCTTTAATTTCCTTTCTTTCAAAGAACTTGAAGCCACCATAAAGTCTGTATGGAATGCCATAGGTTATGAATTTTTCTTCCAAAATACGCGACTGAGAGTTCACCCTCATAAGCACAGCAAAGTCATTGTAGTTATAGCCTTGTTCAATAAGATTTTTAATACTCTCAGCAACATATTCAGCTTCCTCAGTTTCGTTATAAGCGGTGAAAGATTTAATCTCCTTCCCTTCCTCATTATCTGT
>JAFSVX010000032.1 GCA_017444785.1 Clostridia bacterium | reverse complement strand
GAAGTAACATGATTTTATATAAAAAATGGAACAACTCATTTTGAGTTGTTTTTTTCTTGAAAAAAAATAAAAACCATGTTATAATAAATTTATGGAAAATATGACAAAAGATAAAAAAGAAAAAATAAGTGTAAAAGAATTAAAACCATTTTTAAAATTCTATAAAAAATATTGGATACTTTTTATCCCTGTTGTTTTTTTAATGGCAATAGAGATTATACTTGGAATTATTGGTCCAATTTTTTCAGGTAGGCTTATTGCAAGTTTTACAACCAACTTCAATTATGACCTTATTTTAAAGCTTCTTCTTATCGGGTTATCAATCGAGTTTGCCACCCAAATTGATAGTATTTTTATAAATATAGCGTGGAATAAATTAACTATAAGTGTATCGAACGACATAACACTTGATCTGATCAAAAGATATAACATGATAAAAATCTCTTCTTATGATCAGACTGGCTCATTCAAAATGCTTTCACGTATGAGTGGTGACGTGAATGTTATTACATCTCTTCCATGGAAATTATTAAATACTATAATATCAATAGTATCTAAAGTTGGTTTCATAACTTATTGTTTTGTTCTGAGTTTTGAAGTTGGTCTTATAATGATTGGCTCTATAATGCTTACGTTGATAATGCGTTTTTATCTTGTCAATGTAAGAGCTAAACGTTTTGATGAAATGCAAAAAGACAGAGAGGCAGAGGGAAATCTGCGTATGGAAAATATTCGTGGTATCCGAGATGTAAAGGCCTTGAATATCACAGATAACATTTATGCAAAAATACAAGACGAAGCAATACATAATTCTAAAAAAAGAAATAAACTGACAAATAAAAATCACATAGAAAACAATATTGGCAACATCATACTTGAATTTATCGAGTTCACATCTGTATTTCTTCTTGTCCTTTTGGTAACTCATGGAAGAATTGATATTGCCACAATGATTATTGCATACAATTACAGATCAAGAATTTCAAGTTTTGCATTTAATGTTGTGTTTTTCAAAGAATATATTTCCGATGCAAGTTTATCTGCAAAACGTATAAATGAATTTTACAATGAGGAACTTTTCCCTCTTGAAGAGTTTGGTGATGAAGTAATTACTTCAGTAAATGGAGAAATTGAATTCAAACATGTAACTTTTTCATATGAAGATAACACCCCTGTTTTGAAAGATTTAAGTTTTAAAGTAAAACCAAACACTATGGTATCCATAGTTGGAAAATCTGGAGCAGGAAAAAGCACAATTGTTTCTTTGCTTGATAAACTGTATTTTATTGACAATAAGCAAGGTGAAATTTTGCTTGACGGTCACAACATAAACGATTTAACTTGTTCAAGTTTAAGAAATAATATAACAATAGTATCTCAAACGCCATACCTGTTCAATCTCAGCGTAAAGGAAAACCTGCGCCTGGCAAAGCCTGACGCCACTGATGAAGAGCTGAAAAATGCCCTGAAACAATCTGAAATGTATGACTATATCATGTCAAAACCTAACAAACTTGACTCTATGCTTGGAGAAAATGGAATAATACTCAGCGGCGGACAAAAACAACGTATCGCAATCGCAAGGGCAATACTGAAAGGTTCCAAAGTTATCGTCTTTGACGAGGCAACAAGCGCCCTTGACAATGAGAACCAATCCAAGATAAAAAGCGTCATAAAATCGCTTAAAAAGGATCATACGATCATCATGATTGCTCACAGACTCAGCACTGTTGTTGACAGTGATAAAATAATCTATCTTGAAGAAGGACAAGTGAAAGATCAAGGCACTCATGAATATCTGATGAAAAACTGCACTGAATATAAAAATCTTTATAAAGAAGAAAACAGTTAAAACATGAACTAAATATTAAAAAATATCATACTATAAAGCAGAGTGAGGGAGGTATCACGATGACAATAGTATGCATAAAAGCGCCAAAATTCTTAAGAGGTTTTCTGAGGCTTTTTGTAAAGAAAAATCGCACAAAAAAAGAACTTGAATAACTCAAGTTCTTTTTTGTTACACAGTTAGATGTGAGCAACATTTTTACTGACAGGGAATAAATTGATACTTAGACAAGGCACAAAAAAATTCCAACGCTCGATTTTACTTTCGTAAATGAGTGTGTTAAGATCCATTCGACTACATAAAAAAGAGCAAAACATATGAATTGTTTTGCTTTTTTTATTTCGCTCAGGATGACAAAATGTCATTTTTGCAGTAACACAGTATAAGTGTTAATTTATGCCCTGTCAGCTTAAGAAAAGATAAAATTGATATTTTGTAAAAAAGATATGCCAAAACTTTAGTTTGCACATATAACAAGGCAACAAAAAATCACGGGGTCGGTCGTCAAAACTCGGCTTTTTATTCGTTTTGAACTTTTTCAAAACTTCATTATATTGCCGGTTTTTCCTCTCCCCACAAAATCACGAAATCGTAATTTTGCGGGGTACCCCAAAATATAAATGACCGCCTCGTGAGCAATTCAATATAATATACTGACAGGGAATAAATTGATACTTAGACAAGGCACAAAAAAATTCCAACGCTCGATTTTACTTTCGTAAATGAGTGTGTTGGAATTTTTGAAGTAACACAGTATAAGTGTTAATTTATGCCCTGTCAGCTTTAGAGCCTTTCATGCACTTAGTGCATACATACTTCTTGCTAACCTTACCATTATCATCAGCAACTTCAACCTTATGAAGATTTGGAGCGCTTACTCTTTTTGTTTTTATATTAGAGTGACTTACAAGGTTACCAGTCATTTTTCCTTTTCCACATACTGAACAAACTCTGCTCATATTTTTATCCTCCAATCAAATTTGACTGGTATATGATAACACGAAAAAATAAATAAAGCAAGTGTTTTGCTTCAATTTTAGAATAATTTATGTATAAATAAGCTATTTATTTCGTCAATCACTTGCAAAACTCATTAAAATATAGTAAACTTATATGCAGATAGTGATATTCTGTCTAAATAAAAATAATAAAATTATGTTTAATAGGAGCATCAAATGTCTGTAAACACCATAAATTCATATGGGAAGATATCCGTTACTGACGAGTCTATTGCACTTGTTGTGGCTCACACCGCGCTGGAGTGCTATGGAGTTGTCGATTTGGTTGCGCAAAAATTTGGCGATTCATTCCGTGAAATTTTGAGCAAACATAAAAAAAGTAAGGGAATAAAGATACTTACCATTGGCGACCGCATCCATGTTGAACTTGATATTATTTTGAAATATGGTGTCAGCATCTCTGCCGTTGCGGAATCAGTTCGCCGTTCAGTTAAATACAATGTTGAACAATTTACAGGTATGATTGTTGACTCTATCAACATTAACGTTGTCGGTGTAAGAGTATAAGTTTAAATCAAACTTTAATACTTTTCACCTTAAATGCAAAATATTATGCGAGGGAAAAATGGGTAAAATTATAACCGGCGCTACATTCAGAAAAATGGTACTCTCTGGCGCCAACTATCTTGAAAACAATAAGGAATACGTCAACTCACTCAACGTGTTCCCAGTTCCTGACGGTGATACAGGAACGAATATGTCAATGACTATGCGTTCTTGTGTGAAAGAAATTAACATGATAACTACAAATAATCTTGAGGATATTGCCGACGCCGTTTCAAAAGGTGCACTTAAAGGCGCAAGGGGTAACTCAGGTGTTATTTTGTCACAGATTTTAAAAGGTTTTTCTTCTGTTCTTGTAACCGAGAAAGAAATTAACACTAAGCTTTTTGCAAAAGCGCTTAAAGAAGGTGCAGAGGTTGCCTATAAGGCCGTTTCCAAGCCAAAAGAGGGAACTATCCTTACAGTTATCAGAGTTATGAGTGATGAGGCTTTGAAGATTGCCAAAAAGACGACAGAAATTGAAGATTTTTTAAAACAGACCATTGATGCCGGCGAAGAAATTTTGAAAATGACACCAGAAATGCTCCCTGTTCTTAAAAAAGCAGGCGTTGTCGATGCCGGTGGTCGTGGACTTTTGGTTGTGCTTACTGGATTCTATAAACTTCTTACTGGGGAAGAGGGCGACCTTGACCTCAACTTTGAAGATACAACAAGCGCTGCTGCAGATGCATCTATGGAAAATGCAACTGTAAACTATAACGACCTTGCTGATATTGAGTTTGCATACTGCACAGAGTTCTTTGTTATCAACATCAATAAAAAGACTACTGAAGCGGATATTGACAAGCTCCGTGAAACACTTATGTCAATTGGTGACAGCGTCATCTGTATTGGTGACCTTAACCTTGTCAAAGTTCACGTTCACACAAACCAACCAGGCGTTGCACTTTCAAATGCACTTAAACTTGGTGAACTTAATGGTGTAAAGATTGAAAATATGCTTGAACAAAACCGTGCTCTTAAGATTAAGAATGAGCCTGAGCAACTTAAACCAATCGGTGTCGTATCAGTCTGCGCGGGTGAGGGACTTTCAACTCTGTTTAAAGACCTTAACGTTGACTATGTTATTGAGGGCGGCCAAACAATGAACCCATCTGCTGAGGACATTGCGAAAGCTTGCGATAAAGTTGCTGCTGAAACCGTATTTGTGCTTCCAAACAACAAAAACATAGTGCTTGCTGCTGAACTTGCAAATGACCTTTCAAAAAGAAATATCATTGTGATCCCTACACACTCAATTCCACAAGGTATCACTGCTGCAATCAATATTGATCCAGAAGCCAGCGTTGATGACAATAAAGCTAATATGCTTGCTGCAATCCAAACTGTTAAGAGCGGCTCTGTCACTTATGCAGTTCGTGCAACATCTATTGATGGATTCAAACTTAAAGAGGGTGACTTTATTGGTCTTGATGAAAAACACATCATTGCAAAGAATGATAACCTTGACGCCGTAACACTTTCAACCGTTGAAAAACTCGTAAGTGAGGGATCTTCGACAATCACATTATTCTTTGGTGCTGATGTCAAGGAAGAAGATGCGACTGCCACTACTGAAAAAATTGCAGAGAAATACCCTGAAATGGAAGTAACTTTCCATCAAGGCGGTCAACCACTTTACTACTATTTGATTTCTGTTGAATAAAAATTACTAAAAAACACGAAAAGCTCAGTTATATACTGAGCTTTTTATGTTGTTCTTTTTGTAAAACTTAGGTCTTGACAGAATTAAAAATGTGTGGTATCATCAGGGTACTTACGGAGGAAAAATATTATGATAAATCCTTGTTATTTGGTGAAAAGAACCAGAAATGAAGACATAGAGCACGGACTGATTGTCTGCAAAGCTGAAAAAAATATTGTCCAAAATTTGCGTATGCCAGATAATAACTCTTTAATTTGGGTTACTGAAAATAAGGCAAATGAAATGGCAACAAATTCAAGATGCGATCTTGTTGCAGCACCAACAATTAAAAGACTTTTCATTATGCATAAACACTGGCAACAAAACGGCAGAATTATTGGTTATATTGATGTTGATGAATTCTACAAACTCGATAGAAACTCATTGAAAAACTATGAAAAAGGTATTTATATTTATCTTACTGATCCTTACTCTGCAAGAGTGTTCACAAAAAATGCAATGGGGAAGAACACTTCTGATCAAATTGTTGAAGAAACTATAAAAGCACTTCCACGTATTCCGCTTAAAGGCGACAAGCTTGATTTTACAAGTTTGGAAAGAGAAATTGAACCAGGAATGTAAAAAATAAATAGAAACTCCTTACCATGAAGGAGTTTTTTATTTTGCAAATTTATACTTATATATTAAAATCATATTTATTTCAACATATTAAATTGGACATATCATATTCAACACGCGAATTTTCATGCTTTACATTTTTTCTATGACAATTTTATATATATTATTTTTCTATGTCATTTAATGTATATCATTTATGTCGTTTATATATATGATTTATTTTATCTTTCATTTGCTTTAACTTGTGTTTTGTTGTATAATCATTGTATGGAACTAAGTGAAATAAAAGGACTTGGAAGTAAAAGAATAGAAACGCTTAAAAGCCACGGCATTAACACCGCCGAGGATCTTGTTTTATTTTTCCCAAAATCTTATTATGATCTTGACAGCAACGACACTTTCAAAGAGGACGGCAAGTATAAGCTTATCAAAGCGACCGTAATTTCTGATATAAAAGTTGTCCGAATAAGGAAAAATTTTACTTACAGCATGTGCGATTGCCTTGACTTAAATAATCATATTTTCAAGGCAATATGGTATAATCAAACCTATCTGAAAAATGCAATAAAAGTTGATGACACCCTTTATTTGTTCGGCAAAAACAGTAATACCAAAAGAAACTATTTTGTTGTTTCAACTTATAAAAACAAAAATAAAATTGACACGGAAAATGGCCTTATTCCTATTTACAAAACATTTTCTGGGGTTGGTCAAAGTGTGCTTTTGGCAAGCATTAAAACTGCACTTGAAAAAATTATTATCCAATCAATTTTTCCAAAAGATATTGAAAATGAGATATTCCATTCGCAATATCAAAACAGTATTTATAACATACATTATCCCGAAAACGAGAAAATTTTAAGTCTTGCAAAAGAAAGAATTGACATTGAAAAAATTATGCCGGTTATTAAATTTAACGATGATATAAAAAATAAGTCATCACAAAAAAAATCGCAAAATTATACAAATTTTGATGAAATTTATGGTGAAATTTGCCAAAATTTGCCATATAAACTCACAAATGAACAAATTTCTGTTATTGAAGAAATAAAAAATGATATGCTTTCAAACAGTTCTATGAACAGGCTTATTCAAGGAGATGTTGGAACAGGAAAAACCGTTCTTGCACTTATTGCCTGCGCTGTTTGTGTGAAAAATAATTATCAAGCCATGGTGGTTGCACCAACTGAGATTTTGGCACAGCAACACTATAAAACAATGAAACCAATTTTGGAAAAACTTGGACTGAAAATTCACTTTTTATCAGGATCAACAAAGGCAAATGAACGCTCATATATCTATGCCGATTTAAAATTTGGCGTGCCATGTCTGATTGTCGGAACTCAAGCATGCTTGTCTGATGAAATTGAAAGTGATAAGTTTGCACTTCTTGTCATTGATGAACAACACAGATTCGGAGTAAACCAAAGAACTAAACTGATAAACAAGGCTAAAAATATGGATCTTCTGATGCTCAGTGCAACACCAATTCCAAGGAGCCTTTCGCTTGTCTATTATGGTGGGGTGGAGATTTCAAAAATCAACAATCCTCCTTTGCCAAAACGCATTCAAACAAATATTGTCCCACAAAATAAAGAAGATGATATGTGGAAATTTATAAGCAACAAAATTGAAAATGGAAGCAAGGTATTTGTTGTGTGCGCAAACATTGATGAGGTTGATGATGATACCTACTTTGGCCTTTCTGCAAACGAATTTTACAAGTTTTTGACAACAAAATTTCCAAAAGAATGGATAAAACTTGCGCATGGCAAACTTGACAGCAAAGATGAGGCCAAGATTATCAAAGATTTCAGTGATGGAACATGCAAAATTCTTGTTTCAACAACAATCATAGAGGTCGGGGTAGACATTAAAGATGCTGACATTATTGTGCTTGTCAGCCCAGAAAAGTTTGGACTTGCAACACTGCATCAACTTCGTGGCAGAGTTGGACGCCATGGTAAAGAGGCTTTCTGCTTTTGCATGTCAAGAAATCTCAGTGAGCAATCATATGAAAGACTCAAATTCTTTGCTTCACATTCAAGCGGTTTTGACATCGCAGAATACGACTTCAAATCAAGGGGTGCGGGCAGTATCTATGGCACAAAACAGCATGGCAGAATTGAAGATATCTTCTCATATATCAGCCTTGAAACCTATGAAAAAGCAAAAAAAATTTATGAGATTATTTCAAAAAAATATGATACATCATTTTTGCTTGATGCTCCTGAATATGAATTTTTATCAAATATTTCATTTAATTAAATTTATTATTCAATGACAAATTTGAAACTTAATTTATTATTATCAAATGACAAATTAAAATTTAATTCATTATATTAAAATATTTAATGAAAATGATATTTGTTAAAAATAAAAAAATCAAATAAAAACGACAAAAAAGTGCAAAATTTTACTGTATTTTGCACTTTTTATAATCATTTTTGCGTTTTTTATATTTATTTACATTTATATCTTTTATTGAAAATTTATTAAAATAAAATATTTATTTTATTTGAACCTATTTTAATTTTTCCAAAACTACATCCAAAATCTCTTTATGTATGTCTTCAACCGATTTTATATTATCGTTTTCATCCACACATTTTATTATTGTCCAACCAAATTTTAAAGCAACACTTTTTCCGGTTTGATAGGCTCGTTTCATGTATTCAGAATCTTGCTCATGAATATCTTTTTTTGTCCCTGCTTTTAAATCTTTTCTTTGATGTGCAAGCTCAAGACTTTTCTCAATTGGCATATCCAAAAATATAATGAGGTTAGGGCGGGGAAGTTCCAAAAAATTAAACTCGAAGTCATCAAGCCAATCCAAAAATTCGAGTTGCTCCTCTACATTTTTTATTTTGCAACATTGATGAATCATATTGCTTGGCGTATATCTGTCAAGAACTAAGATTTTATCTTGATAGTCTTTTGTCCTCATGGTGCAAAGCCTATCGACAGCAAAAAGGACAGAAGCCTGCTTATAGTTCACACAGTCTGCACTTTCACCAATCTCTCCATCAAGATACATTTTGACCGGCCCTGACGACTTGCTTTCATAGTTCGGAAAACTTTTCTCCAAAGCGTCATATCCAAGATCAATAAGCGCCTTGGTCAATTTGTTCGCCTGTGTCGCTTTTCCTGATCCATCAGTGCCTTCAATGTTTATAATAAATCCACTCATATTTTTTCTCCTGTCAGTTACATTTTATTATTATAAAAGATGTATTTCAAATTTATTTACATCAATTATAATTCTCAGCAATTTTGATAAAAATTAAAATATCTTAAATTTTGCTTTACTTTTTAAAAAATATCACTATAAGAGGGGATAAACACACATAAATCACTTAAATTTATAAAAAAAATAAAAAAAATTATGAAAATCTCTTGCAAAAGTTAAAAAGATTTGGTATTATATATTCGTTCCGACCCCCTTTGGAACATTTTATGGGAGTTTAGCTCAGCTGGGAGAGCATCTGCCTTACAAGCAGG
>JAFSVX010000031.1 GCA_017444785.1 Clostridia bacterium | reverse complement strand
TTCATCTTTTCATCAACGAGCAGAAAAATTGTACAGTGCCTTGCATCCAACATTTTATATAAGGCCAGCATGCTGCAGCTTTCACTTACAATCAAATTTCTCACTTCAAGTCCACCATTTTTTATTCTCTGCAGTTTTCTCTCATTGAAATAACACCTTTTATAGACCGCCGACTTATCACTTGCGAAACTGCTGAGCATCAAGTTTACGCTGGCAGTTCCAACAGAGAATGCCGGACAAAAAAACAAAGAGATTATAAACACAACAAACAACAGTGCAGAGCAAACAATAGTTATCGCCCTGCAAATTTTTATTGCCTCTGCTCTCGAAACTTTTTTGGATAAAATCGCAAGCAAAATTCTTCCACCGTCAAGTGGAAAAAACGGCAAAATATTAAAAACAAATATTGCAAAATTGACAATACATAAATCCAAAGTATAGTTATAACTCTCTGGCCATATCCACCAAAATGCAACAATTAAAAATGCAAAAGCAAGATTAAAAAGTGGGCCAGAGGCAGAAATTTTTATCTCATCAGAGAATGTGAATTCATCACTCTCGGCCTCTAAAACCGCACCTGAAAAAAGAAGATTGATACGCCCTATTTTATAGCCAAGTTTTGCAGCAATTATTGCATGGCACGCCTCGTGCATTATAAGACAGACAAAATAAATTACAAACAACCAAAACAAATCAAACAGGACACTGAGCAAAAAAAGTAACAAAAAACTATAGTGAAATTTTATGTAAAAATTATGCTTCTTCATCTTTCAAAAAACAAATCTTTATATACTATGTCTGACATAATAAAATACTTGCATTTCCCATTTTTACTAGCATTTTTAATGCTACGTCAGACAGAATACTATATAAATATCATCTCTCCATCTTTGAAAGTTAGGCCTGTTATAAGTTTGTTTCTGAAATAAATTTTAAACGTGATTTGCGAAGTTTCGCTGATACCTATTGCACTGTTTTTCTTTACAGTATCTCCTTCTTTCACACCAATATTGTCCAAGCCTTCATAGACAGATTTAAGCCCACGCTTATGAGAAATTGTTACTTTTCTTTTCCCATTTTCATTTTCAATTTTTTCCACCTTTCCATCAAAACAACACTTGACCACCATGCCCCCAAGTCCACTTACATTAAACTCACCTGCAGAGACTTCAGTAACAAAAACATTTTCAAATGGCGTGGCGAACTCTTCAATTTCAGAAACGACCATTTCATCAAATTCATTATCACTGTTCACAAATTTAAGTTTACCAATATCCGTCAAATTCGGAGTCCAGCTTGATGTCAACCTTCTTATCTCATTTGATATGCCAAGTCCTTGCAAAGATATTCCCATAATATTAAAAATTAAAAACAAACAAAAAAGGCTGCTTATAAGTTTCAGCTTTCTGTAAGTTACCACAACCACGTCAGAGTTTTGCTTAGTGTTTGTTGTTTCTGAAATTTTGATATTTTTATACGCCCTCATACCCATTACCTTTAAGATATGTTATGAGTTAACAAGAGAAAATATGATTTATTCAGCCATTGTTTCTTTCTTTATAAACAGACGTTTAGCTTTGAAAGTGAAACTGATATTGAGCGCACCATCTTTTTCTGTGTGGACATGTGCGGTATAGCTTTTATCATCAATATCAAAATATTGCTTAAGCACATAGTATATCTCTGACGACAACACGTTCTCTATGCCATTATTTGTCTTTATTTTTTCAAGATAAAGCACTTCCTTCGCTCTCTGAAAATTTTTATCACATATTTTCATTTTCTCTCACACACTCCTTTTTATATTTCTTCTGATCATTCCCAAAAAACCTCTGTATTGTTTCTGACAATCAAAAATCTGTTTTCTGCCACTTTCAATATTTGTGGCAAGCATATCAAACGCAAGTAAAATTTCATCTTTGTTTATGCTTTTATACTCAAGATTCCCACTTTGCACATTGATTTGGTCAGATTCCGGCAAAACCCCAACAACCTCACTCTTCAAAAGATAAGCTATCTGCTTATGCGACAAACTCTCGCCTTTTGCAAGCATGTCCCCCCGAACTCGATTGACAATAACCCCTGAAAAATTCAAATCAAAGCCTTTTATCACGCTTAAAACCTTATCAGCATCACTGATCGAAGCAATATGCGGTGTAACGACCAAAAGTGCCTCGTTTGAGCTTTTAAGCCCAAGATAGACATTTCTGTTTATTCCCGCAGGACAATCTATCAACACAAAGTCAAAAACGCTTGCCAGCTTACTTAAAAGCAGATTGAGTTTTAACTCGGATATTTCGGTAAAAACATCACTCTTTGAGGAAGAAAGGACATAAAGATTTTCCTGTTTTTCATGGCGCACAAGCGCCTGCTTGATCCTGCACTTTCCATCGATGCAATCCGCAAGATCAAACATGATTTTGTCTTGAGCACCAAAGAGCATATCAAGATTATTAAGCCCAATGTCAAGATCTATAAGGCAAACACTCTTTCCCATCTTTGCAAGGCTAAGCCCAAGCCCAAAGGTTATGGTGGTTTTGCCAACTCCCCCTTTCCCTGAAACCACAGCAATTTTTCTGCCCATATAAACTCCTTTATTTCATCATAGCTCAACAAAGCAAAATAAGAGCACAAAAATTTGCAAGAAAAAAACATAAAAACTGCAGAATTTGCAGAAATTTAACTATCAGTAAATTGAAAGATAAAAAATCATTTGACTTAAATAAAAAATATTGTTTATACTTATTGTATAAACATCAGGAGAAAAACCTATGAAACAATTGATCGCACTTAAACTTGGTTCAACAATGACAACAATATTTAAACAGGGCGAAGGCCTTGTCTTGAAAGAGCCAAGCATGATTGCCATAAGTGGCTCACTCAAATCAATGGAAATTAAAGCAGTTGGGAAGGACGCAAAGCGCATGCAAGGTCGCATTGGCGGTTCAACCAATGTCGTTTATCCAATCAATAACGGAGTCATCACCGACAGTGAACTTGCAACCGCTATGCTTAAAGCATTTTTAAGAAAAGTTTTTCCAAGAAGATTTTTTAAACCAAACATAAAGGCAATACTCTGTGCCCCTCTTGGCATCAGTTTGAAAGAAAGGAAAACTTTTGAAAAAGTGTGCTATAATGCCGGAATTGCAGATGTCACAATTATTCCTGCGATAATTTGCAGTGCAGTCGGTGACGACATTGCAGTCAACACAAACACAGGAAAATTGCTTGTCAATATCGGCGGAGGCACCACAAATATCGCTGTTATGGCAATGAATAACATTGTCTCTGGCATAAACATCAGCATTGGCGGAACAAGTATTGATAAGGCTGTGGAAAACCTTGTGGCAGAGAAATTCAATCTGAGACTTGGTGATGGCGTGGCTCAAAAAATCAAAGAAGAAACATTAAGTCTGCTTGAATCCGACACTGCATCAATTGAGGTTCAAGGCATCAACATCACAACCAAAGAGAATGAAAGCAAAATTATAACCTCAAAAGACATTTACCCTGTTGCCACCTATTACTATGGAAAAATAGCCGAGGCAATTTCAGGTGTCATCAACACTTGCCCACCAGACATCATAAACGATATCAAGCGCGAAGGCCTCTATCTTTTTGGAAGCAACAGCGAGGTCAACGGCATCGCAAAATTTTATAAAAACAAACTTGGCATCAATGTCGTAACCTATGACCACAACCGCACCGACATAATCGGCGCCGCAAAAATTCTAGACAACCCAACGCAATACCAAGACCTTCTAAAGTCAATTTAGGTTTGATA
>JAFSVX010000004.1 GCA_017444785.1 Clostridia bacterium | reverse complement strand
TTTTCCCAACCATATTTTTTTATCAAACCCTCAAACATCGGTAACTTATAATCTGCAAGAGTAATCATAGGTTTTGTTGTTTTTAAAATTTCCATAGATTTTTCAACCAGTAAGGTTCCAACTCCTAAACCTCTTGCTTCTGGTTTAACAAACAAAGTGCAAATTTTCTTTTCCTCACTATCTTCTTTTATAAAAGCAGTACCATAAATATTTTTATCTTCGTCATATGCAAATATTATATCCCTACCAGAATTATCTTCAAATACTGCAGGCAAATGTTTTTTATAAAACCAAGTATTATATTTAGGATAATCTTCACTAATGAAGTCAGTGATATTATAAAGATCATCACATATTTTTCTTAAATCTTTTTCATTATAACCTTTTAATAAAAGTTCTTTTATTGAAACAACCTTAAATTTTTGATTATCGATCATGTTTTATCCTTTTAATATTATATTTTTTCTACTTTTATAGCTACAACTCCATATTTTTTCTCTTCTTCAATTGAATAAAATTGGTGGTAAATATTAACAATTTCTTCCTGCTTCGTATCTGCAAAACCAATTTTTTCGACAGGTAAAGTTTTTACCATTTCATCAAAAGAATTGAAATAAATTAAATCTTTAACAATAACATTAAAAGATTCTTTTAACTCTGGTTCTTTTTTAAAAACAATAACATCACCAACGTCAATAAGTTGCCTTTTTTCGTCATTAAGTCTACCTTCATATATTTTTTTACCACATTTTACTAAATCATAGTAAAGACTTCTCAATTTCATTTCATGAACCATAACAACAATTACTCCTTAATTTATATGTTAGCACCTTTTTAAAGCATTGTCAAATGCAATCGTTTCTAATTGAGATTTGATGCAAGTGCAAGGCAATAAAAAATTCGGGGTCGGAGCGTATTTTCATACGTGACCGCCTCGAATTTTTTAATTAACACAGCAATTGTGCTGAAGCTTACCTTGAAATGTCAACCGTTAAAATTGCACATTGCACAAGGCAACAAAAAAGTGCGACGCTCGATTTTACTTTTGTAAACAATAAGTAAAAATCCGTTTCACATTAAAAATTAGAAATTACGTCTTTTAATTTAGCAACGTAGTTTCACGTTAAAAATTAGGTCTTAGACGAGGCACAAAAAAATTCCCACGCACGAGCGTATTTTCATACGTGACTGTGTGGGAAAATTTACATAATCATAGCAATGTTGTTTCAAGGTAAAAATTGGCACAGATGCAAAGCTCACAAAAAAAATCACGCACGACTTTACTTTTTCGTAAACGAGTGTGTCGCACTTTGAAGTTAACAACAAAATTTTATATGCGGAAAGTAATTTACAAACTTTTTAAGCGTGTCGCATTAAAAATCGTGCCTTAGACGATGCACAAAACTTATTCATATAACGTTATTTCAAGGTAAAATTTAGATGCAGAAGAAGGCTCATAAAAAAATCCAGGCAGGAGCATATATGAAATATGTAACTGTCTGGAATTTTTTATAGTAACGCACTTCTGCGCTTAATTTTACCTTGAAACAGGGCTCATTTCGCGATAGCGACGCAACCCAGTTCCAGCTGGTATAAGTTTACCAATAATAACGTTACCCTTAAGACCAACAAGTGGATCAACCTTTCCGCAAATTGCACTGTCTGTAAGAACACGGACAGTTTCCTGGAAGGATGCTGCTGACAAGAAGCTGTCAGTTGCAAGAGATGCCTTTGTGATTGAAAGGAGAACACGTTTAGCAGTTGCAGGCTCGCCACCTTTCTCAAGCGCTCTTTCGTTTTCTTCTTCATATTTGAAGATATCAACAATTTCGCCTGGGAGAAGGTCGGTATCGCCAGACTCCTCAATTTTAACCTTTCTAAGCATTTGACGAACAATGATTTCCATATGTTTGTCGTTAACATCAACTGAGTTATTTTTATAAACTTTCAAAACTTCGCGGATCATATAGTCCTGAACGCCCTTGATACCTTTTGTTTTAAGGATATCGTGTGGGTTGAGTGGACCTTCAGTGAGCGCAGTTCCTGGCTCAACAGTATCGCCAACAGCAACTTTGAACTTAGCGCCATATGGTGTGCCATATACAACGTCAGTTCCGTCTACGTTTTGAATTGTTATCATTTGTTTTGCTTCGTTTATGTCGGTAACTTTTCCGTTTACCTCGCTGACTACTGCAACGCCCTTTGGTTTTTTTGCTTCAAACAACTCTTCAACACGAGGAAGACCACGAGTGATATCGGCAGCAGACGCAGCACCACCGGCTTGGAAGACCTTCATGGTAAGCTGAGTACCAGGCTCACCAATTGACTGAGCTGCGATAATACCAACAGCTTCACCAACGTCAACCATTTCACGAGATGCCATGTTACGTCCATAACACTTAGCGCAGCAACCATATTTACTCTTACATGTGAATACAGTTCTGATTTCAACCTCTTCGATACCAGCATTTTCAATAGCTTTTGCTTGTTCAAGAGTGATCATTTCATTTGCTTTTGCCAAAACTTCGCCAGTTTTTGGATCAACAACATCATTTACGGCAACACGGCCATAGATTCTTTCTTGTAAAGATTCAACCTTTGTGCTTCCGTCATAGATTGCAGAGACAACCATACCTTTTGGTTTCTCGCCACGTGAAGCATAGCAGTCCTCTTCATCAATAACAACCTCTTGAGCAACATCGACAAGACGACGTGTAAGGTAACCAGCGTCCGCTGTTTTAAGAGCCTTATCGACCATACCTTTACGTCCACCACGAGTTTGAATGAAGTATTCGATGACAGACAAACCGTCTTTATATGAAGAGCGAATAGGAATTTCAATGATTTTACCAGATGTAGACACCTGAATACCGATTGTTCCGGCAAGCTGACACATGTTACTTGCGTTACCACGGGCAGCAGAGTCAACCATCATCTTGAGTGAGTTAGAACTCTCATACTGAGCCATTGTTGCAGCTTCCATTTTCTTGACTGCATCATTCCAAATGTCATTGATTTTACCACTCTTTTCGTCAGCGGTAATAAGTCCACGGCGGTATTGATTGTTTGCAACAACCGCTTGTTTATCAGCTTCAGCGATAATTTCTTTACGCTCTGGAGCCACGCGAACATCAAACAAGTTTGCAGTGATACAAGCAACAGTTGAATATTTAAATCCGGCATCTTTAAGTCTGTCAAGAAGCTTTGCTGTCTCGGTTGGCCCAAGGTTATCATAGCAAGCTTTAATGATTTTCTTAATAGGTTTTTTACCAACAGGATAGTCAACTTCATATTTAAGCATATCTTCAGGGGTTTTTCTTTCAAGAAGTCCAATACCCTTTGGAAGATTTCTGTTGAATATGATTTTACCAACAGTTGTTGGAACACGACCAGTGTGAAGCACACCATCAATCTCAACCTGTCTTCTTACGGTGATTTTTGAGTGAAGCGTCAAAAGGCCATTTTCGTAAGCCATGATAGCTTCGTCCTCAGAAGTGAAGTTCATACCCTCACCCTTCTCACCGTCTTTATCCATTGTAAGATAATAGTTACCGATGATCATATCCTGAGAAGGAACAGTGATAGGCTCACCATCAGAAGGTTTCAAGATGTTGTTTGATGCAAGCATCAAGAATCTTGCCTCTGACTGAGCATCAACAGAAAGTGGAACATGGACAGCCATTTGGTCACCATCGAAGTCCGCACCAAACGCAGGACAAGCGAGTGGGTGAAGTTTCATAGCATGACCTTCAACCAAAACGGGCTCATAAGCTTGAACAGAAAGTCTGTGAAGTGTTGGAGCACGGTTAAGAAGAACTGGATGATCTTTAATCACATCTTCCAAAACGTCCCAAACGACAGGTCTTGCGCGCTCAACAATACGTTTAGCGCTCTTAATGTTGTGTGTTTGGTTAAGATCCACAAGTCTTCTCATAACGAAAGGTTTGAAAAGTTCAAGAGCCATTTCTTTTGGAAGACCGCATTGATAGATTTTAAGGTTTGGTCCAACGACAATAACTGAACGTCCAGAATAGTCAACACGTTTACCAAGAAGGTTCTGACGGAAACGTCCCTGTTTACCACGAAGGAGTGCTGAAAGAGATTTCAAATCACGGTTTCCAGCACCAGAGATAGCCTTTCCACGACGGCCATTATCAATCAGTGCATCAACAGCCTCTTGAAGCATACGTTTTTCGTTACGAATGATAACGTCAGGAGCTCCAAGTTCGATAAGTTTTTTCAAACGATTATTTCTGTTGATAACTCTTCTGTATAAGTCATTAAGGTCGCTTGTTGCAAAACGTCCACCATCAAGCTGAATCATAGGACGAAGATCAGGTGGAATAACTGGAATAACATCCAAAATCATCCATTCTGGTTTTGCACCATTTCTGCGGAATGCCTCAAGAAGTCTTAATTTCTTTGCAGCATTGATTTTCTTTTGACCTTTTGAAGTATTTACAATTTCACGAACAGCTTTTGCTTCCTCTTCAATATCAAGTTTTGAAAGAAGCTCTTTAACCGCCTCTGCACCCATGGCAGCACGGAAAGATTTATAGCCGTATTTTTCGACAGCTTCGCCATATTCACGGTCATTAAGAATTTGTTTATATTCCAAATCGGTTGTGCCAGGATCAAGCACTACGAAAGATGTAAAATACAAAACTTGTTCAAGAGCCTTTAAGCTCATATCCAAAAGTGTGCCAATTCTTGAAGGAACACCCTTGAAATACCAAATATGAGAAACAGGAGAAACAAGTTCAATATGTCCCATTCTTTCACGGCGAACTTTTGATCTTGTGACCTCAACGCCACACTTGTCGCAGACAACGCCTTTATATCTTATTCTTTTATACTTACCGCAATGACATTCCCAGTCTTTTGTTGGTCCAAAGATTTTTTCGCAATAAAGACCATCGCGCTCTGGTTTTTGAGTACGATAGTTGATGGTTTCTGGTTTTGTTACCTCACCATAAGACCAACTGCGAATTTTATCTGGACTTGCAAGTCCGATTTGTAAAGAATCAAAGTTATTTAATTCAAACATATTTATTATCCTCTTTTTAAATTGTTTAAGCTATAGTTTTATACTAAAAATCCTCATCAAAGTCGAACAGACCTGAAGTGTCACTGAGTGAATCATCTTCTGGAGAGTAAACTGACTCGCCAAGATCTTCTGCAGTGATTTCGTCAAGGTTGACGTCAATTTCTTCTTGTTCTTTCTTTCTTTCTTTACGATTTTCAACTAAATCGCGGTCATCTTCAACTATATCTTTAAGACCAATTTCTTGCTTGTCCTCTGTAAGAACTTTAATATCCAAAGCAAGACCTTGAAGTTCCTTAATAAGAACTTTAAAGCTTTCAGGAATTCCTGGTTCTGCAACATTTTCGTTCTTGACAATGCTTTCATAGGTTTAAAGTCTTCCGACAATATCATCTGACTTAACGGTGAGCATTTCTTGAAGAGTGTTTGCAGCACCATAGGCTTCAAGAGCCCAAACTTCCATTTCACCGAATCTCTGTCCACCAAACTGAGCCTTACCACCAAGAGGTTGTTGAGTAACTAAGCTGTATGGTCCAGTGCTTCTTGCGTGCATCTTATCATCAACAAGGTGATGGAGTTTAAGCATATACATATAACCGACAGTTGCGCGGTTATCAAATGGCATACCTGTTCTTCCGTCATAAAGTTGAACTTTACCATCTTCAGGAAGTCCATTTTCTTTCAAAAGAGTTTTGATTTCTTCCTCTTTAGCGCCATCGAACACAGGAGTTGCAACTTTCCAATCAAGCATCTTAGCAACAAGACCAAGGTGTGTTTCAAAAAGCTGACCAATGTTCATACGTGAAGGAACGCCAAGTGGGTTTAAGATGATTTGAATAGGTGTTCCGTCTGGCATAAATGGCATATCTTCAACAGGAAGAATTTTTGATACAACGCCTTTGTTACCATGACGTCCTGACATCTTATCACCGACGCTCATCTTACGTTTTTGCGCGATATATACGCGGACAATTTTATTGATACCTGTTCCAAGCTCGTCTTTATTTTCACGAGTAAACACTTTAACATCAACAACGATACCACCTTCACCGTGTTGAACACGAAGTGAAGTATCCCTTACTTCTCTTGCTTTCTCACCAAAGATAGCACGAAGGAGTCTTTCTTCAGGTGTAAGTTCAGTTTCACCTTTTGGTGTAACTTTACCAACCAAGATATCGCCAGGCACAACCTCTGCACCTATGCGAATGATACCATTTTCATCAAGATCATGCAGTGCATCATCACCAAGGTTTGGAATATCTCTTGTGATATCTTCTGGTCCAAGCTTAGTATCACGGCAAGCAATTTCATGCTCTTCAATGTGGATTGAGGTAAGCACGTCATCACGAACAAGCTCTTCTGAGATCAAAATAGCATCCTCATAGTTATATCCTTCCCAAGGCATGAATGCAATAAGGATATTTTTACCAATTGAAAGCTCTCCATTGTTTGTTGCTGGTCCATCAGCAAGAACATCACCTTTCTTAACTTTATCACCGGTTGCAACAATAGGTTTTTGTCTCATGCAAGTTCCGTTGTTTGAACGAGTGAATCTGATAAGGTGATATTCATCTTCACCTTCAGCAGTCTTAACAATAATCTTGTCACCTGATGCGTATGAAACAACACCATCATTTTTGGCAATGATCATGACACCACTGTCAACAGCAATCTTATGCTCTACACCAGTTGCAACAATAGGAGCCTCAGTTTTAAGAAGAGGAACGGCCTGACGTTGCATGTTTGAAGCAAGCATGGCACGAGTTGCGTTATCTGACTCAATAAAAGGAATAAGTGTTGTCGCAATAGATACAAGCTCTTTTGGAGAAACGTCCATAAAGTCAACTTGCTCGCGTGGAAGCTCCACAATCTCGCCCTTCTTACGGCAAGTAACTTTCTCATTAGCAAATGTCTTTTCATCAGTGATAGGCTCATTGGCGTTTGCAACGACATATCTTTCTTCAACATCTGCAGTCATATAAACTATTTCGTTTGTAAGTTTTCCGGTAGCTTTGTCAACTTTTCTGTAAGGAGCCTCAAGGAAACCATACTTATTAACTCTTCCATAGGTTGCAAGAGAGTTAATAAGACCAATGTTTTGTCCTTCAGGAGTTTCGTTTGGACAAAGTCTGCCATAGTGTGTATAGTGCACATCACGGACATCAAAGCCGGCGCGCTCTCTTGTCAATGCGCCAGGTCCAAGTGATGAAACTTTACGTTTATGAGTGAGCGAAGCAATAGGGTTTGTTTGCTCCATAAATTGAGACATCTGAGATGAGCCAAAAAACTCACGAATTGCAGCAGATACAGGACGAACGTTGATAAGTGAGTTAGGGCTTACTTCATTGACATTTTGAACCTGCATTCTTTCAGAGATCACACGCTCAAGTCTTGCCATACCAATAAAGAATTGGCTTGTCAAAAGCTCACCAACGGTTTTAATTCTTCTGTTGCCAAGGTGGTCAACATCATCAAATGTTCCAAGGCCTTCACCGATTGAAAGGTGATAGTTTACTGTTGCAAGGATATCATCAAATACAAGATGACGACCAACAAGCTCATCACGGTTATCAATGATTGCCTGTTTCTTTTCAGCAGTTGTCTTGGCATCTTTAATAGCTTCCAAAAGTGTTGGAAGGTGGACAGTCTCATCAAGTTCAGCTTCTTCAGGATTAAATCCAAGATAAGCTTTAAGATTTACAGTATTATTACCAACAACTGCAAATGGGCCTTTCTTTCCCTCAACAACAACACGGTTGATACCAGCATTTTGGATCTTCCATGCGGTTTCTTCATCAAGCACTTCCCCAGCAGATGCCAAAACTTTGTTTTTAAGTTTTACATCTTCTGCAAGTGTCTTTCCTGCAATTCTGTTTGCAAGAGAAAGTTTTTGATTGTATTTATATCTACCAACGAAAGAAATATCATATTTTCTTGTTGAATAGAACATTTTTTCAAGGTTTTTCTTAATAGCTCTAAGGTTCAAAACTTCGCCTGGGTGAAGACGTTTTGAAATTTCAACCAAAGCCTCATCTTCACTCTTAGTGAAATCTTTTTCAATTGTTTTAACAATAGTAGGGTGGTTTTCAAAAGCTTCAAGCAAAGCTTCATCAGAGCCAAGACCCATTGCACGAAGGAATATTGTGGCAACCATTTTTCTTGTCTTGTCAATGTGAACCCACAAAACGCCGTTGTTATCCTCTTCAAAGTCAATCCATGCGCCACGATGTGGACGAATAGAGCTTGTTGTTACAAAGTTACCAGTTTTATTGACACCTTGATCACAATAAACACCAGGGCTTCTTACAAGCTGGCTGACAATAGCACGCTCTGCACCATTTATGATAAAAGAACCACTGTCTGTCATCAGTGGGATATCGCCCATATAAACTTCTTGATCAACAACTTCCCCAGTTTCCTTATAGACAAGTCTTACCTTAACTTTAAGAGGCACGCAGTAAGTCGCATCACGGCTTTTGCACTCTTCAATGGAATACTTAGGCTCAGTTCCAAGTGAATGCTCCAAGAAATGAAGCTCCACTCTTGACTCTTTATTTTCCTCTCTGCCCTCTGAACGATTGAGGTTGTCAGTATCAGTGATAGGAGAAAAATCCCTAAGCACATCTCTGATACCCTTAGTTGCAAAGTTTTGGAAACTGTCTTTTTGGATTTGCATAAGATAAGGAATGTCTAAAACTTCCTCTATCTTACCAAACTTTTGCCTTTCTGTCTTACCATACTTAACTTTTTTAACATTGATATCTTTTAAATTCATATGTCCTCCAGAAAATCAAACATGTTTTACTTAAATAGCAAGTGCCAATGAAAAAGTTTAAATAGACGCAAAAAAGGTCAAAGCAACCTCTGCTTTGCCCTTTAATTATTGTTATTTTGCAAGAAATTTAAACAATCTATTTTCAACCCCTGTTAATCAAAAATGTTGACAATTGGCGATACTACCTATAATAACTACAATATACTACCACTAAAAAGCAATGTTGTCAATGCTTTTTGCGAACATTTTTAAAATTATCCTTATAAAAAGAGGATAAATTGTAAAATTAGTACACATTTTTAAATATTTTTAACTTTAATCAGTTTATTTCTTTATTATTCAAATTTTTAATATATCCAATTTTATATTCAATCTTTTTAATATTTCCAACCACTGGGGCAAGCTCCATTGGAAGGTTTTGCTCTATTCTTGCCATAATTGTTTTTTGAGCTTTTTTGCTGAGATTATATGTGAAATTATAGCCCAATTTTTCAATGTCAACATTAAGCAGCGCACCATAGTCTTTAAGTTTGTTATAGATGCAACCAAACCGATATTCATTTATGGCGAACAAAACAAGCTCATTTGACTTGTCGTCCTCATAGATATCTGAGTGTTTGACAAGCTTATAAATCCTTTTTCTGAACTTTTTTGGAAGCACATTTATAATCGCCTCAAAGGTCAAGATATATTTATCTCTTGGCATGCTGTCGGCGACCTGAATAATATAACTTACATTTTCAATATTGGAAATATTTTCGCTGAATTCATAGTTTATAAAACCGTCATCAACATTCACAACCTCAAACCCAACCGCAGTTGCAAGTTCGTGTAAAAAATTTTTCATATTCAATCCTTATTTTAAAAGCCACAATTAAGTGGCTTTAGCTTTAACTAAATTAGTCTCCTGGCTGTTTCTGAGCAATCCTATTTAACTCGTCTTCCAAATCTGCCAAATCTTGAAGCACTTGATCATCAACCACATTAACAAATTCTTTGCTGAAACTTCCTTTTGGAGCCGCTGGATTTGACAAGAAAATATTTGTTCTGATTGATTCTGCTTGGTGAACAAATTCATAATCACCCATTTTCTGTGCCTGCTTCATCTTTCTGTCCATGCCATCTTTAACCAATTTATCACCAATCAATGTCAAGTCACCATTAACTTCCAAATAATCATCAATGTCTTTACCCATGGTACGAGCGATTGATCTGTAAGCAGTTAAAATATACACATCGCTGTATTGTTGTACATCGGTTGGCATTGCAACAGGATTTGACATGTGTTTTACGCCATCCTTATCGGTATATGCATGATACATCACTACATCATCTTTCCCATAAGAATTTACAAGAATTCCAATATAATAACCATTTAAAACAGCAAGTCTTAAAACTTGTCCCATACGTTTTTCACGCTCAGAAAGACTTTTGTTGTCGCTTATGATTTTTTTAAATTCCATAAGTTATTCCTCCGCATCAACCAAGTATTTTTCAACAAAATTCTTATAGGTTTCTTCTTGAGGTGTAAGCACCAAATCTTCGCCGACCTCAGCATCTGCCAAAAGCACAAACCTTTGAGGATTGAGCTTCAGCGCATCTTCAAACTTTGTTGCATCTGGAACAGTTGCTTCCATTTTGTTTGCAAATTCAAGATAGGCTTTTAAGTAATCCTCTGCAAGAGTGTATGCTTCTTCCACAGTATCACCACAGGCCACGATATCAAGATCTGGGAACAAAATAGTATAAGAATTGTTGGTTTTATCAGAAAATAGGACTATTGGATAAATAAATTTTTTCATAGTTTTACTCCAATTTACAATTTGCTGTATTTATTTTACCACCAAATTTAAAAAAAGTAAAACGATTTTATAGGTTATTTTCTGACAATTTATGTAAGCTTTTCAACTTACAAACTTATTATAGCACAAAACCGCCATTTTGTAAATACACATTTTTAAATTCCTTTAAATATTTTAGGTACAAAAAAATGCAGGAATTTCCCTGCATTTTTTCTTTTTACTTATTCGTTTAAATTGTTTTAATTATCTGATTTAAACAACACAATTTTTCTTTAACAAATATGCCAAAAGTTTTATTCTGACATATATGTTGCAAGTTTCACTCTGATTAAACTGCTGCAAATTTTAATTTAATCTATTAAATGTTTTCCACAAGGAACATTGATTTGAATTTCTCGTTTTTATTGTAAAGTTCTTCAAATGTTCCGCTGTCAACAATCTCACCTTTGTCAAGGAAATAGATGACATCCGCATTTTTGATTGTTGAAAGTCTGTGGGCAACAATAACAATTGTGCTTTTACCCTTCAGCTTGTCAATTGACTCTTTTATGCTTTCCTGTGCAAAGTTATCAAGAGAGCTTGTGCTTTCATCAAACAAGATTATGCTTGATTTTCTTAAGAGCGCCC
>JAFSVX010000030.1 GCA_017444785.1 Clostridia bacterium | reverse complement strand
GCTGTTTCATTTTCGTTTTCCTCTTCTTTATTTAAATAATTGATAATTTCAGAAACTTCTTCAAGTTTTGCATCATACTCTTTGGCCTGTTCTTCATCAGATGCATTGTCAAACTCATATTTCTCATAGAACTTTTTAGCCACATTTTCCTGAGTTTGCGCTAAAATATCCATTATATCCTTATAATATTGTTGTCGGTTCTCAGAAAAATATTTTGATATGTCGGTTTTGAAAAATGCGTATGGTTTCTGATTAACAAGCGCAGACAAAATGTATTTTTCCGCTTGGATCACATTTGAGTCAGGTTTACGAACTGCTCTTTCAGGCGCCTGCTGTTTTATGACCGCCGTTGCAAACATTTTTGAGCCGTCAATTGCTTCGCCAGAATTTTCAAGCTGTCTTTTTAAAAAGTCCTTCATTATGCCAGACATAACACTCACTTTCTGCAAATATACTTCGCGCTCAATATCACTGAGTGATTTTAGCACTTCAATAGCCTCTTTCACAAATTTTGCTTTGCCGTCAGGATTTGTAAGATCAAAGGAATTCTTTAAAAATTCAAGTTTGAAATCAGTAAGTGGCAACGCCTTGTCCATAAGTTTTTGGTATCCAGCTTGCCCATACTTGTTTATCACATCATCAGGATCCATGCCTTCTGGCAAACTCATCACAAACACTTCAAGACCATTGGATTTAAGAATATCAAGTCCACGAAGTGTCGCCTTTTTACCGGCAGAGTCGCCATCATAACAAATATAGACTTTATCAACAAACTTTTTGATCAAATTTGCTTGTTCGTTGGTGAGCGCGGTTCCCATGCTTGCAACCGCACTGTTGAAACCTGCCTTGTGTAAGCTGACAACGTCAATGTGCCCTTCAACAACTATGATATAATCTTTTCGCTCAGCTCCCAGCCTATTTTTCTTGACAAGATTGATACCAAAAAGACTTTTGGTCTTGCTGAAAAGCGGAGTTTCTGCAGTGTTGATATACTTTGCAAATGTTGGATTTGCCTCAAGTGTTCTTCCACAAAATGCTATAACATTGTTATTCACATCAATCACAGGAAAAACAAGGCGAGTGCCCATGGCATCATATGGCTTTTGATCGCGATACTTTATGACCCCGGCAGTTTCCATTTCTTTCAGAGTATAGCCTTTTGATGTCAGATAAGTTATCATATCATTAAAATTGATGGAATATCCCATACCAAACATTCTTGCAACTTCAGGTGAAATCTTGCGTTTGACAAGATAATCCCTGCCTGGCTGCGCCTGTGGAAGTTTCAAGTTTTCCACATAGTGATAGGCTGCATCTTTCATAAGTTTGATCAATCTGTCTTTCTCTTGCTTACGCTCTTTTATGCGACTTTCCTCTTCGCTTGAAAGCGAACTTGGGACTTCCATGTGCGCAAGTTCTGCCAAAATGTTGACAGCACCCATAAAGTCAACCGACTCTATTTCGCGAATAAACTTGATAACATCACCACCAACACCACAGCCAAAACAATGATAGCTTTGATATTCTGGACTTATTGTGAATGATGGAGTTTTTTCACCATGAAAAGGACACCTGCCCCAAAACTGCCTGCCCTTACGTTCAAGCTGAACATAGCGCGAAGCAATTGAAACAAGATCACTTTTATCCCTAAGTTCCCTTATAAAGTTTTGCCAAACTTCCTGATTTGCCAAATTATTATTCCCTTTTTCTTTATCTGTAAGTAATATTTTTATATATTAATTTAAATATTCACTTATAATTACAATTTTAGTAATATTTCAAAATTTGCACTAATACAATAGATAATACGAGCAAATTTTCAAAATGTCTTTATTTTATTATATATTATTTTTTATTCTTTTTAAAATTTTAAGGAATAGTAAAGAGTCACTTATAGATAAGTGACTCTTTTAAATCATGAAAATGTCAATTTAATAAATCATCAACACTCACATCAAAAATTTTTGAAAGTTCTCTCAATACACTTACACTTGGCTCGGTTCTGCCCTGTTCCCAATTTGCATAGCAACTTTCGACTACTTTCAGTTTTTCTGCAACTTGTTTTTGAGTCAAATTCATTGATTTTCTTATAGTTTTTAAATTTCGTGTAAATATTTTGTCCATTTATTAATATTTTACCCAAAACTAGACAAAATATCTTGACACTAGATAAAATATCTAGTATTATATAAATATGTAATCAATTACTATTCAAAAAGGAGAAAAAATATGAATAACATAAGAAAAAATACAGAAGAAGAAAAAACAATTGTCAGTGCAAGTTTCAAAATGCCCATTATAGTTATAATCTTATCAATAATGTTTATACTACCACTCGTGGCTCTTCTTATTTTATTGCCACATGAGATTTCAGATAATCCCTACTCAGATAACACTTTATACGAAATGCTAATACCGATTTGCATAATACTTATCATCACGGCAGTTTTACTTGCTTTATTTGGAATGATTGGCATTAAAAAAAGTACATGTGCTATTACAAATAAAAGAATAACTGGGGTTAAAAACTATTTCTTATTTTTCAAAAAGCAATATAGTTATAGATTAGATGAGATTGATAATGTTGAAACAATCAATTTACTTGGCTTATCAGGTATTGCAATAAATTTTAAGCAAGGAAACGAGCAAAATCGTGTCTCTTATAACAGAGGAATAAGAACAATGAATAATCCAAATACATTTAAAATAAATTTTATAAGCAATATTAATGAAGTTTATGGAGCATTAACAGATCTTCTTACAAGTATTAAAAATAGCACAGACCTTATGGTTGATATTGAAATGAGTAAAGTTGAGGCAGAACAGCGCAAAGCAACAGCCTTTGAAGAGATGGCAAAAAATTCTGGTGTTCAAAATGCGCAAAAAGAAAATGAAAAATCTTCAAAATCGTATGTTCAAGAATTAAAAGATTTAAAAGAATTATTGGATGCTGGAATAATAACTCAAACCGAGTTTGAAAATCAAAAGAAAAAACTCTTAGAAAAATAAAGTAAAAAAGCACATAAAATTATGTGCTTTTTTATTGCTTGTTTACGAAACAATATAAACTAAATAATAAATAAAATTATAATTTTAATTGCAAATACAACCCCATCACATATAATTCATAGATCAATAATAAAATATGATTTTACATATGTGAAAGTGCATAATCAATGCATTCATTGATAACTTTATTGATTGAAACGCCATTTTCTACACTCAGTTTCACAATTTTATCATAAGTTTCCTTTTTAAGTCTTATTGTTCTGTTAAGACTTTTGTTGTTAAGCTTTTCACCATCAATTTTAAATTTTGCCATACTCCTCTATCTCCTTGCTTGTATAGTATCATTTTTGTAATAAAATGTCAAATATATTTTTAAATAATTTTTTATTTAATTTTATATTATTAACTGTCTTATTTTTTAACACTAAATTTGTAATCATTATTATATTATAAAATTTTATTTTTATATCAAAATATTAAAACGATTTATCATGTTTATATAAAAGTTAAATTTAGATGCATGACAAGGCTCACCAAATGCTTACACGCATGATTTTATATAAATAGAGGGACTCCAAATTCAAGTAACGTTGTTTAAGCGTTAAAATTAGATACACAAGAAGGCACAAATTCTTTCATTTCAGTAAACGTTGTTTAAGCGTGGAAAATGATGATTAGACAAGGCTCATAAAAAAATTCCAGGCAGGCGCGTATTTACATACGTAACTGTCTGGAGTTTTCTTTAATAATATAACGTTATATAAAAGTTAAATTTAGATGCTTGACAAGGCTCGCCAAATGCTTACACGCACGATTTTATATAAATAGACAGACTCTAAATTCAAGTAACGTTGTTTAAGCGTTAAAATTAGATACACAAGAAGGCACAAATTCTTTCATTTCAGTGAACGTTGTTTAAGCGTGGAAAATGATGATTAGACAAGGCTCATAAATAATCTCCAGGGAGGCGCGTATTTACATACGTAACTGTCTGGAGTTTTCTTTAATAATATAACGTTATATAAAAGTTAAATTTAGATGCATGACAAGGCTCGCCAAATGCTTACACGCATGATTTTATATTCATAAATGAGTGTGTGAAAGCGTTTGGCAGAAACACAGTCAGGCGCTAAATTTATCTTTTATATTTTATGTTAGCTTGCGCTGCAGCGAGCCTTGCAATAGGCACTCTGAATGGAGAGCAAGATACATAGTCAAGACCAATCTTGTGGCAGAACTCGATTGATGATGGATCACCACCATGCTCACCACAGATACCTGTGTGGAGTTCTTTTCTTGTTTTCTTACCAAGTGTCACAGCCATATCCATAAGTTTGCCGACACCAGTTGTGTCAAGACGAGCAAATGGATCAGACTCAAATATTTTGTTTTCATAGTATGATGGCAAGAATTTACCAGCATCATCACGGCTGAAACCAAATGTCATTTGAGTAAGGTCGTTTGTACCGAAGCAGAAGAATTCAGCTTCTTTTGCAATCTCATCAGCAGTAAGAGCTGCACGAGGAATCTCAATCATTGTACCAACTTGATATTTAAGATTGCTCTTAGCCTCTGCAATAACAGCGTCAGCAGTTTCAACAACGACTTTCTTAACAAAAGCAAGTTCTTTGATGTCGCCAATAAGTGGGATCATGATTTCTGGAACAACTTTCCAATCATCATGTTTCTTTTGAACATTGATTGCAGCTTTGATAACAGCCTTAGTTTGCATAACAGCAATTTCAGGATATGTCACAGCAAGACGGCAACCACGGTGTCCCATCATTGGGTTAACTTCGTGAAGGTCAGAGATGATTTGTTTGATTTGACCAACAGTTTTACCTTGCGCTTTTGCGAGCTCTTTAATTTCGTCCTCAGTTGTTGGAACGAACTCATGCAGAGGTGGATCCAAGAATCTGATTGTTACAGGATAGCCACCAAGTGCTTCCATAAGACCTTCAAAGTCTTTTTGTTGCATAGGCTCGATTTTTGCAAGAGCAACTTCACGCTCCTCTTTTGTGTCAGAGCAGATCATTTCACGGAAAGCACCGATTCTGTCAGGCTCAAAGAACATATGCTCGGTACGGCAGAGACCAATACCTTGTGCGCCAAGCTCAGCAGCACGTTTTGCATCAGCAGGAGTATCAGCGTTTGTCTTAACTGTAAGTGCTTTATATTTATCAGCAAGACGCATGATTCTTCCAAAATATCCACTGTTTGGATCAGCAGGAACTGTTTTGATGATTGTTCCATAGATTTTACCAGTTGAACCATCAAGAGAAATTCCGTCACCCTCGTGATAAACTTTACCAGCAAGAGTGAATTGCTTGTGCTCTTCATCCATTTTGATATCGCCACAACCTGAAACACAGCATGTTCCCATACCACGTGCAACAACGGCAGCGTGTGATGTTTGACCACCACGAACAGTCAGAATACCTTGAGCAAATTTCATACCCTCAATATCTTCTGGAGATGTTTCAAGACGAACAAGAACAACTTTCTTTCCTGCCTTACCTTCTTTAACAGCATCCTCAGCAGTAAACACGATTGTTCCGGCAGCAGCACCTGGAGATGCAGCAATACCTTTACCAATCACGTCAGTTTTGTCAGCTTTTTTGAGAGCTTCAACATCAAATGTTGGGTGAAAAAGCATATCAAGTGTTTTTGAATAAATCTGCATAAGTGCTTCTTCTTCGCTGATCATACCTTCATCAATAAGGTCGCAAGCGATACGAATAGCAGCGGCAGCAGTTCTCTTACCATTTCTGGTTTGAAGCATATAGAGTTTCTTATCTTCAATTGTGAACTCCATATCTTGCATGTCGCGATAGTGGTTTTCCAAAGTGTTACAAATGTTAAGGAATTGTTCGTAAACCTCTGGCATAACCTCTTTCATTTTTGCAATAGGCATTGGTGTACGAAAACCGGCAACAACGTCCTCACCTTGAGCGTTCATCAAGAACTCACCCATAAGGCCTTTTTCACCAGTTGCAGGATTACGTGTGAACGCAACACCAGTACCAGAAGTTTCACCCATGTTACCAAATGCCATCATCTGAACGTTAACAGCAGTTCCCCAAGAATAAGGAATGTCGTGGTCCATACGATAGATATTTGCACGAGGGTTATCCCAAGATCTGAACACTGCTTTGATAGCCTCAAAGAGTTGCTCTTTTGGATCAGATGGGAATTCTTTACCAAGTTGATTTTTGTATTCTGCTTTAAATTGATTTGCAAGTTCTTTCAAATCTTCTGCAGTAAGATCAACGTCATAAACAACGCCTTTCTTCTCTTTCATTTTGTCGATAAGTTTTTCAAAATATTTCTTACCAACTTCCATAACTACGTCAGAGAACATTTGGATAAATCTTCTGTAGCAGTCGTAAGCCCAACGTGGATTACCTGATTTTCTTGCCAAGGTTTCAACAACTTCCTCGTTAAGACCAAGGTTCAAAATTGTGTCCATCATGCCAGGCATAGATGCTCTTGCACCAGAACGAACTGAAACAAGAAGTGGATTTTCCTTATCACCGAATTTCTTGCCAGTGATTTTTTCCATCTTTGAAATATATTCCATAATTTCAGCACGGATGGAATCGTTGATTTGTCTGCCGTCCTCATAGTATTGAGTGCAGGCTTCAGTTGAAATAGTAAAACCTTGAGGAACTGGGAGGCCAATTCTTGTCATCTCGGCAAGGTTCGCACCTTTACCACCAAGAAGCTCACGCATTCCGGCATTACCTTCACTGAATAAGTAAACATATTTTTTTGCCATAAAATACTTTTTTCTCCTTTAAAATTGTTTAACTCTCATATTATACGCCAATAAAAATCAAATTGCAATTGTTATAAAAAAAATGTAAGAAAATTTTCTGGTTTTTCTTACATCTTTTATCAAAAATACTTATCTAGGCTTTTAAGTTTTTCACTTGTGCGGAAATAGAATTGCTTGGTCATGTCTTTCATAAGCGAGACTAAAATTTCTCGCGAAAAATTTTGATCATTTAAAACTGCCAAACTATCAATATCACAATCTACAATTTGTTTAAGAGTTTGCCACTCTGAAGCGCTCAGTTTCACACTGTCGGTATGCTGACCACAGCCATGACACAAAACTCCACCACTTTCATATATAAGTGATGCACTATTCTGATCATCAAGACTTTTTCCACACCCATTGCACTTTTTAAAATTCAGTCCATAGCCAGAAATTGCCAGACTTTCAATAATAAATTTGATGAAAACTGCCGAAGGATTTACCTTTTCATAGGCCATCACTTTCAGTGCAGTAAGCAAAAGTTTAAATAATGACAAATTTTCCTCACCTGTCTGTGCAAGTTTACTTGTTATTTCCAGCAAACTGCTTCCCACAACAAAACTATCCAAATTATATGCAAGTTGAAAGAATGTGTCGTGAACATAGACATCAGTTATTGTATATCTGCCACCACGCTCTGCCAAGCTGAACTCTCCAAAACAAAACGGCTGAGTTGCTGCGGCAAGCTTTGCCTTTGGCTTTTCCACTCCACGAGCACGTGCAAAAAACTTCCCCATTTCTGGCGAAAATAATTCCAAATCCCTTGCCGCATCCACACTGCAAGGAACTGAATTTAACACTATTGCTGTTGTCTTGATAATTTCTGACATTTATCTTTTCGTATCCCTTTTATTTAATAAAACTTTTATCTTTCTTTATAAAAAATCTATCTTGAATATTACAATTTCAATATTACAATTATAGAGTTGTCTATTTAACCTGTAAAATTACATTTGATCTTGTTCTTCTTGAAATTGTTTTTGCAGTTCTTTTCGGTTTTCTAATACTTCACGTTGCCCTGCAATCGTACCATAGACTTTCACATTACCAGGTTTTGTTCCAGACTCTTTATCGCCATAAAGGAAAATATCCCATGAAGTATTAAGCCCTTTTTTCAAACTTTTAATAGCTCTTTCATTGTTGTATTCATTGATATTTTCCATTATGTCGTCCTCCTTGATACATTAAGTATTGACATTTCTGCTTGTTTTAAACATATTGAAATTTTAAATTATTCTGCAAATATCAATTTAAAAGCAAGTCTTTACAAGCTTCAAACCATAAAATTCATCATCAACTCTGAAACCTTAAATATTATGTATCTCAGATATATTCACCGCTCCAATGTGCTATGTCAGACATAATACCTATGTCTGACATAGCACCGTGCATTCCCCAATTTTACTGAAATCCGGCAGATTTATTTATACTTGTATTAAAATACATTAAGGCATTGTTAAAATAAAATAAATTAAGCCTAGTCATCAAACTCTTTCAAATTATAACCAAGGTCTGAAAGCGTGTTTTTATTCTCTTTCCAATCTTCACGAACTTTTACAAACAACTCAAGCAAGACTTTATTATCCACAAGCTTTTCAATCTCTTCCCTTGCACTTGTACCAATCTTTTTCAGCATTGCCCCATTTTTGCCAATGATGATTTGTTTATGGCGGTCACTTTCACAAATGATGTCCGCTTTTATGTCAATCAGATTTTTTCCTTCTTTAAAGGTTGTTATATCAATAGCGATACCATGTGGGATTTCCTCTTGCAAAAACAAAAGTGCTTTTTCACGGATTATCTCCGCCGCCATAAATCGCAAATTTTTGTCAGTATATTGATCGGTTGGAAAGTAAGCCGGGCCCTCTGGCAGAATATTCAAAAGTGCTCTTTCAATCTCTTGAAGATTTCGTTTTTTGAGTGCACTGATCACCAAGAACTCTTTAACAAATTGATATTCATTCAGTTTTGCAAGAACAGGATACAGTTTTTCATAGCTTGAAATATCCACCTTGTTCACAACAACAAACACCGGCACCGACGAATTTTCATATGACTTGATAAGGTCGAAGTCAAAAGTATTGACCTTGCCAGCATCAAGCAAAATCATTATTGCATCAACACCGTTTGTGGCACTTTCTGTGCTTTTCTTTAAATACTCACCCAGCTTGCTTTTCCCATTATGTATTCCAGGGGTATCTAAAAACACCATTTGATAATCTTGTCCATTTTTGATGCCAAGAATTTTGTTCCTTGTTGTTTGAGGCTTTGGACTTGTGATTGCAACTTTCTCCCCAACCAAAGCATTTATAAGTGTGCTTTTGCCAACATTTGGCTTTCCAATAACTGCAATAAAACCACTTCTGAACATAATTTTCTCCTATATAATCTTTTTTGATTTAAGTATATCTTTTATTTCATCTTCCTTTGGCTGCATGACCATAAAGTCACGATCCTCAATGTGATCATAGCCCATAAGATGCAGAGTGCTGTGAACAGCAAGCTTGCTTACCTCTTCAATAAGCGAAGTGCCATATTCTTCTGATTGCTCTTTCGCCCTGTCCAAACAAAGCGCCATATCGCCAAGATGAACAACTCCTGCGTATGCATTGTTTTCATCAAGCACATCGATAAGCTCACCTACACGAAGTGTAAATGCTGGAAAAGACAGCACATCAGTAACGCGATCAATATTTCTTGTATTTTTATTCAGTTCTTTTATTTCTGCACACGTCATAAAGTTGACACAAACCTCAAGTTTGTCAAGGTTTTGACCAAGCAACCTTAATGTTTCTGTTATGGATTTTTTTATAACATCTTTTATCTCTTTTTCTGTTTTTCCAACAAAACTTACTTTCATATTATCACCTGTAAATATTTTCCCATAATCACAAAATTTTGTCAAGCAACTGCGCCAAGTCAACAAATTTACTCATCTCTTGTAAAAGTCATTATATACAAAGCCCCCGCATACAATTTGCTAAGGAGTAAGCAAGGAGTAAGCTATGTCATTTTTTGATGAAACGCAGGAATCTTTACATTTGATAAAGGATAATATCAATGATGTTGTCTGTACTTTTTCGCTTTCAAGTGGCATCACCGTGGAAGGCTACAGGAAAATTTTGGAGCTGTCTGATACAAAAGTAGTTCTTCTGTGCCAAAATGCAATAAAACTGCAAATCCTTGGTACCGATTTTTGCGTGCAAGAAATAGCCCATGGTGAAATTTGCCTGTCCGGACAAATAGACAGCATAATGAAAGTATAGACAGCATAATGAAAGTATAGGTGGAAATTGAATACATTAAATTCGTATACAATCAAAATATCTGGACTTAATCTGCACTATGTGTTGGATTTTTTTGAACGCGAAAACGTCAGTGCTACCAAAATAAAAAGGCCAAATCACAAGACTTTGATTTGCACCCTTGACCAGAATGCCTATAAAATTTTTACTACTCACCCAATTTCAAAAGCCTATCAAATAAAAATCATAAAGCAAACCGGCTTAAACCAAGCATTGAAATTTACCGCAATGCATTTAGGACTGATCCTTGGTGTTCTTATTTGTTTACTGCCAATTCTAAGCTATACAAGAAAAATTCAACAGGTCATATTTAAAAATGCAAATCACATTTGTCAAAACGACAATCAATGTATCTTTTATGGCGAAAACTTTTCAAATTTGAAACAAAGGCTTGAAGAACTTGGAATTAAAAACGGCAAACCACTGCCAAGTAGAAACAACCTTAGAAATATTGAAAAACAATTGATATGCGACTTTGACCAAATTTCTGGCGCAACAATCAATGTTAAAGGCGTCTATGTCTTTATTGATATTGTGGAGGCCAAACTGCCAGAGTTTGAGACTGCCACCGACCTTGTTTCCCCAGTAAGTGGAATAATCATTTCAAATTATGTTACCAGTGGCAACCCGCTTGTCAAAAATGGTGATATAGTAATGAAAGGACAAAAACTTGTGGAGGCTGTGGACAACAGTAAAATTGTGGCCAAATTTGAAATCCGAACATTCTATCATGAAAGCCTTATCTATGATGAAAATCAAACTAAATATAAAAAAACAGGCAAACAACAGACGATCAATAGCCTTTCACTTTTTGGCATCACACTTAAAAATGATAGCAAGCCAAAATATACATTCTATCAAACACAAAATAAAACCACATATCCATTTTTAAACATGTTTTTACCAATAAAAAACCAAAGCATAACCTATTTTGAGCTTGAAGAAATCAAAGAGAATATCCCTTTTGAAACTGTTGAAAATCAACTTAAAGAGGATCTTTACCTAAAAACAAAACAGTTTTTAAACTCAAATTCATCTGAAAGAAACACAACTTTTGCAAGTATTAAAGAGGGTTCTCGCACAAGACTTGACTGCTATATCGAAGCAATATATACGCTTGATTTGAACTGACAAAAAATGTTTTAACACACAAAAATGGCTTGTTTTTAGCTGACTAAAAAGAATAGAGGCGACTTTCAATACCTCTATTTTTTTCATAATTATCAAAATTTTCATTTCATTATCAATTTGATTGTCCTTCAGCACCGTTGTTATTATTTACATTTTTATACTTTGGATTGGCGATTGCTTCGGCCACGATCAATGTTTTTGTATCAATATTTTTCAATAATTCTTTTGCATCTTTCGGCTGAGAACCTTGATGAATATCAAAATTCATCTCCATCATTCTGCGCTGGAAGAAGTCCAAATCGTCATCATCATCTTGGTTTAGATTGATTGCACCCTGCGCCCTTCTGATCAAATCCTCATTCTTCTTTTCAATTTCTTTAACCTGACTTGTGGCTGACTCAATAGATTTTTTGATACCAACACCAACAACACCAGATAAATTCCCATCTTCAGAAACGGTAAGGTGAGGCCCAAACTCCCTATGCTGAAGTTTAAAAGAGCGTTGAGGACTGCCTTGTGGAGCGTTTATTTTGAATTCTTCGGGAGTGTTTGTTTCGCTGTATTCATACTCTTTCACCCCAAATCTTTCAATTGGTTTGACCTCTTTAGTGATATCTTCTTTTACATCAATCACTTTTTCTTTGGATTTTGCTTCCTCAGTTTCTTTTAGCACATCTTTACCAAAGACTCGTGTAACGCTTGGATTTCTGCTTCCAGAGGTCAATGCCTTTTTGTTGATCTTCACCTTAGACTGCTTACGAATAATCTTGAAGCCTTCTTTTTCTTCTGGTTTTTTCCCCTCAGTTTTTTGCTCAGTTTCCGCGTCCTTCTTCTCGTCGCCCTTATTATCTTCCTTCTTCTCGTCTTTTTTATAGACAGGTTCAACCTTTTTCTCTGTTTCAGTTTTTTTATCCGCCGGCGCAGTCTTTTTTCGTTTTCTGAAAAAGATTGTTAAAAGAGAAAATACCGCTATCACAGCTACTGAAATTATGATAAGTAATTCAAGTGTGGTCATATTTCCTCCTTTTAAAATAACCCCTAAGAGATTACCCTTGGGGCTTGGTTATATTCCTAGATTCTTGGACGAGGTCTTATTGTTCCGGTTGGAATACTTCCCGCCGGTGTAGTTGAATTTTCCTCTGTGTTTTCGCCACTCAGAGCTTTACGCATTGCAGTATCTGCCTGCATATTTTTCATGGTGTAATAGTCCATAACACCCATTTTGCCACTGTTGAGCGCCTTTGCAAGAGCTTTTGGAACCTCGGCCTCGGCCTGAACAACCTGAGCACGCATCTCTTGAACTTTTGCACGCATTTCGTTTTCGGTGGCAATGGCGTTACTCTTTCTTTCCTCTGCCTTAGCCTGAGCCACTCTCTTTTCTGCCTCAGCGTTTGCTATGTCAAGCTCTGCACCAATATTTCTTCCAACATCAATGTCAGCAATATCGATTGAAACAATCTCAAATGCAGTGCCTGTGTCAAGGCCCTTATTGAGCACGGTGCTTGAAATAAGATCAGGATTTTCAAGCACAATTTTGTGAGTATCAGCCGAACCAATGGTTGTTACGACTCCCTCACCAACACGGGCAATGATTGTTTCCTCACCCGCACCGAAAATCTGCATATGCATATTTGAAATCACAGTAACTTTGACTTTAACTTTAAGTTCAATACCGTCTTTTGCCATGGCTGAAACAACAGGAGTTTCAATGATCTTTGGAACGACACTGTTTCGAACTGCTTGGTAGACATCACGTCCGGCAAGGTCAATAGCTTTCGCCGTTTGAATAGATAAGTCCATATTTGCAGAGTGCGCAGAAATAAGCGCCTTGACAACTCTTTCCACATCACCGTTTGCCATATAGTGTGTTTCAAGCTCATCAACGGTTATCTGATCAAGCCCAGCCTTTCTTGCTGTGATATAGGTTAAGACAATTTTGTTGACATCAACTTTTCGCAGTTTCATACCAATAAGCTTGCTCATTGGAATATGCGCACCAGATACAATTGACCTGAACCAAAGACGCATAGGCACAAGCACAAGCACGGTGATTATGCCAGCAAGCAAAACAGCACCGGCCACAGAAAGACCAACAATCCAGCCAACGCTCAGTCCCCCTATCATATTTTGAAATGGAATATTAAAATTTATCATAATATTTCCTCCTTGGTAAATCAAACTTTTTGAAGTTCAACTTGCATATCATTTATTTGTTATTTAAGCCATTTATTTCTTAAATCTTTTGGGTTTAACATTTTGAATGTAAATTTAGGAATAAAATTTTATTTCAAAAGTATTAAGTTTATTATATTCAAAATGATCAAATTATTATAGCAAAAAGCTATTGTTTTTCAACAAAAACTCTTGAGGCCATGACCTTGACGACTTTAACAACACAGCCCGCACTGATATAGTCGCTTATGCTTGAAACCTCATAGATCGCACCTTGAATTTCCACTTTCCCAGTAGGTTTAAGGTCACTGACAACCATACCCACCTTACCTTTTAAGAAAGAATAGTCAGGGTTGCCCTCTGGCGTGAGTGGAACGTTATTGCCTTTCACTTTCGCCATTTTCTTTCTTATTTTATTTGCAGAGGCAATCTCAAAGCTCAGCTTCACAATCGCATAGACAACCGCAATCAACAAAATTATATAGACTATGTAAAAGAAAATTTGAGTTGAATTATTATTTCCCACAGCACATCGCTCTGTGATCGCACAAATCGTGATAAATATTCCGGTGATAGCAAGTAAGAGTTTATTTTCAACAAATATCTTTGTGATAAACAACCCAAGACCAAGGGCGAAAAGAACAAAGAATATCCAATCAGCTTGAGAAAACAATGTTACAAATGCGTCAAACATACATTCACCTCACTGGCATTATTATAACATATAATTGTTATAATATCAATACCCAATTTCAATATTTTATAATCAAAAATTTATAATCAAAATTCACAAACTTACAATCAAAATTCCCCGCAATTAAAAACAGCGATAGAAACAAATTTTCTGAAACATCAATAAAAGCGCCCATAAATAAAAATCAGCAATGGAACTTTTGCCGATTTTAAATAGGAAATTTTTGCCGATTTCAGATATTGTTTTCATAATTATTACAGCCCATTATGCATTGCAAAATTGAACAAATATTGCTGTACTATGCCAGACATAACACCGAATTTTTCTTGCAAAAACGCGGATATTTGAGGGCGCGTCATCTCGCCAGCGAAGAAATATTTTCTGTAGACTTTCTCCATCCATGTATCAACAGGAAAACATTCAGTTCGGTGAAAACCAAAAAGCATTATGCAAGAAGCAACCTTTGGCCCCACCCCTTTTATTGATATCAGCCATTTATAAAGTTCATCGCTTGGAAGATTTATTTTTTCATCAAGGTCAATTTCAGAAAGAAGTTTTGCTGTGTCATATAAAAACACATCTCTGTATCCTGCCCCCAGATTTTTAAACCACTCAAACGGAAGAGATGCAAGTTTCTTTGCTGAAGGAAAAGCATTATACTTTTCATCAATCTTGTCACCCACTTCGCACATCTTTTCCACAATCTTTTGAATACGCTTTATGTTGTTGTTCTGTGAAATAATGAACTGAAATATAATTTCTTCGGTTTCACCTTTTGCAATGCGAATACCTTTACCATAGCTTATTGCCTCTTTCAAAACATCATAAGAACTTAAATCGGACTTAATCTTTGCATAGTCAGTGTCAAGGTCAAAAAAGTCAATAAAGCGCTGAGGATTGGTGCATTCAATCACCACCTTGCCATTTTTCTCGCTTATGTTTGCCCTCTCGTGTCCAGTTATCACAGTCCAACCGCTGTCAGTTTTAAAATACCTGAACATCTGTCCACAAGTCAAAATACTCTCGGCATCAAAGTCATCATTTTTGTCAAAAATTATTTTGTTTTCTTCAATAGTATATTTCATAGTCCAAATATACAACAATTTGATAAAAAACTCAAGTAAAGCCTCAAATTTGTGGACATTTTGTGCGAAATTAGTTAAAATAAATTCATAAGAGGTTCCTATGTTATTCATTTACAGTAAATTTAAGCTTAGAAAATGGAGTAAATATTCATCAGTCAAAAGACTGAAGATTTTGCAAGCACTTGAGAACAAACTTGCAAAGCAAAACCACCGTGAACCCATTGATGTTGTGGTGCATGAAAGGTCAGACTGGAACTGTCTTGGCATGTTCACGGTGCAAGGCGGACAAAAAAAGCTTTATATTCATGAAAATCTTATCCTTAACCCTTCCTATCGTTTTCACGCGCTTGAAACTATTATTCATGAAGGCAGACACGCCACGCAGTATAACGCAACACAAAAAGAAAAACTGCACTGGTGGAATATCAAAGAAAAACGCTGGAAAGCCAACTTTGCCGGCTATTTCACAGCATCAGAGGACAGCGTGCTTTATAACAATCAAGAAGTGGAGCGCGATGCACAACGCTATACAATAAAGAAACTTTCCAAACTTGAATATAAATATCATAACGAGGACGATTTTTATACCACCCTTGACCGAAACATCAACCGCTATGAGCACGCAGACGCCTCCGCCCGCAAAAAATACGGCCTTTTCTATAAACAAAAAATGCGCCGAAAAGTAAATAAAAAAAGCAAAAGATAAATAACAAATTCCGCTCGTTTGCTCGCAGAATAACTATTTCAGGTTAAAACTGCGATGCAGAAGAAGGCATAATAAAAATCCAAGGCTCAAGTTTATTTTCATAATCGACTCCTTGGATTTTTGAAATAACGCACTTCTGCGCACCAACATTTACTTTAAAGGCGAAGTTTGTGTATATAAGAAAGAAACAAAAAATCGCGGGGTCGGATTTTACTTTCGTAAATTAGTATTAACGTCAACTTTAAAGGCGAAAAAGTGCCCAGATGCAAGGCTCATAAAAAAATTCAGGCAGGCGCATATATGAAATATGTAACTGTCTGAATTTTTTTATAGAAACACAGCAGATGTGTGCTTTTTCGCCTTTAAAGAACAGAAACGCGTTTCTTGTCCTTACCAACTCTTTCAAACTTCACCTTACCATTTGCTGTTGCAAAAAGTGTGTCATCATCACCGATGCCAACATTTGTGCCTGGGTGAATTTTTGTTCCACGTTGACGAACAATTATATTTCCTGCTTTAACTTCTTCGCCATCATACTTTTTAACGCCAAGTCTTTGAGCGTTACTGTCACGACCGTTCTTTGAAGAACCGCCACCTTTTTTATGGGCGAACAACTGTAAACAAATAAACATTAGTTTTTTACCTCCAATTCAATAAAATCACTGAATCCCGGGTAAAGATCACTTATTCCGCAAAGCATGGTTTCAAGTATGGCGTCTGCCTGAATTTCTTGTACATCGCTTAAACCATCTGGAATGGTCATCTTCAAATAACCACGAGTTTCTTCTCTTTCGAGATTGATATTGATTCCAGCCACACTCATAAGACCGAGTGCCGCCGTCTGAACAACGCTTGAAAGCGCTGCGCAAACAATATCTTCCCCACTTGCGCCATACATAGTATGTCCATCACAGACAACTTGGCGAATATGGTTTTGTTTTTTCGTAATTTCAACTTTTGTCATAATTAACCTATTGAAACAATTTTTAATTTTGTATATGGTTGACGATGACCTTGTTTTTTGCGTTCGTTTTTCTTTGCTTTGTATTTGAACACAACGATTTTGTCATCTTTGCCATGTTCAAGAACTTCAGCAACAGCCTTAACGCCTTTAACAATGGGAGTTCCAGTTGTTACTTTGCCATTGTCGTCACCAACAAGTAAACAGTCGAATTCAACCTTAGAGCCAACTTCAGCATCAATCTTTTCAGATTTGAAATATTTGCCAACTTCAACTTTATGTTGTTTTCCACCTGCGTTGATAATAGCGTACATTGATATATCCTCCTCTCTCCAGTCTCACTGCACCGGGTGACTTAAAATAAGTTCTTTGGTACCCATCACATGTGGCACGCTTGTTATTCTACACTAAGCCGTGTGTTTTGTCAAGAAAATATGCAAAAAAAATATCAGCCAACGCCGATATTTATTTTAAAATATAGTTATTTTAATTTTGACATCAATTTTATTTTAATGAATTGTTGCTCCCCTTGGTGCAGATGCCTTTTTTGAAAAGTCCACAGCCATTGCAACCATGCTTACAATCATTCACAACCTGCCCTTTTGCAGCCATTTTATATTGGCTGACAAAATAGCTTTTATCTATGCCAATGTCAATTTTGTCCCAAGGCAGAATCTCATTTATTTCCTTCTTTGCAAGGTAAATGTTTTTATCAATATTAAGAGTATCAAATGCCTCATCATATATTTTAAAGTCAAACAACAAACTGTTATTATCAAAAATTGATCCCTTTAAATATGCATACAAAAGTGCCTTTGCAAGTTTTCTGTCCCCTCGCGAAAGGATACATTCCACCTCGCTTATCTCTGGGCTGTAAAAATGATATTTCACTCCAAGTTGATCAAGTGATAAAGATAAAAACTTGACACGCTTTTTAAGTTCTTCTTTATTGACAAATGCGCACCATTGCAGTGGTGTGAATGGCTTCGGCACAAAGATAGATATATTCACAAATAATGAAAGTGGTTTTGTGGCAGTGTGATTTTTTTCATAAAGCAACACAGCCCTTTTCACAGTCTCAACAATGCCAAGTAAGTCCTGCAAATTTTCATATGGCAAACCTATCATAAAGTTCAGCTTGACACTGTCAAATCCCGCAGCATATGCATTTATCAGCATTTGGTCAATTTCGCTGTCTGACAAATTTTTGTTTATAACCTTTCTCAGCCTTTCAGTACCTGCCTCAATCGACAAGTTGAATAAAGATTGCTCTTTAAAATTGGTCTGATTGACATTGAAATGGTCTGCACGAAAAGACGTCATCAAAACCTTAACATTTTTATCCTCGCACAGTTTATTCAAAGACTTGATAAGCTCTGACGTTTTTGAATATCCATCATTTGACAGCGAGCCAAGTGAAACCGTGTTAAACCCAGAGTTATACACCTGTGCATTTGCTTGAGAAACCAAAGTTTGCACCCTTCTTTCCCTGTATGGCCTGTTTAAAAATCCTTCCTGACAAAACCTGCAACCCTGCGTGCAACCTCGTGAGCATTCCAAAACGCCTGTTTCACATATTGTGCTTTCACTTGGGACTATCAATTTTGTCGGATAGTAGGCCCTGTCCAAATCCCTGATAATCTGGCGATGAATAACATTGCCCTCGATTGCAGATATCTTCCCATCTTTTCCATATAAAAACTTCATTTTACTTGGAACATAGACACCTTCAATCTGAGAGAGTGCCTCAAGCGTCTGATTTTTGTTAAATTTGGACAGTTTGCACTTCACAAGACAATCAATGACCTTTATTGTGACATCTTCTTGGTCACCAATGATGGCAAAGTCCAGAAATTCTGCAAGAGGCTCTGGGTTTGCCATGCAAACTCCACTGCCATAGATAAGTGGATATTGTGCATCTCTGTCTGCGCTTTTATATGGAATTTGCGCAAGATCCAACATGTATAAAAAAGTCGTGTATGAATATGTATAGTCAAAAGAGAAATTCAGTAAATCAAATTTTTTAAGTGGTGTCTTGGTCTCCAGACTGAAAAGTGGGTACTTTTCATTTTTAAGTTGTCTTGCCATATCAAGCCATGGTGCAAAGCATCTTTCACAGCTGTAGCCTTTGCGGTCGTTGAGCATATAGTAAACAACCATGTCATTAACTTTCTTCATAGCGTCCTCATAAAGAGAAGGCATGCAAAGACAAACCCTTATTCTTGTCTGGTCGTCAATCACAGGCAAACAAAGTTCTGCCCCGCTGTATCGGTAAGGCTTTTCAACACTATTTAAGATTTTCTCTATGACCAAGTCCATAAAACATATTTTAACATGATATGTTAAATAAGTCAATATTGAATTTTATTATCTTGTTGCAACCTTTTCGACACCTCTTGTTCGGTAAGTCGCCCAGTTATATTCATCT
>JAFSVX010000029.1 GCA_017444785.1 Clostridia bacterium | reverse complement strand
CGCAGATTGTTGTAAAAATAATTTTAAATTTCTTCCACGACTTGCTTGTCGGTTTTGGCGAAATAGTCAAAGCCATTGAGTTTTGCACGGCGCAAAAACTCTTTGAAGTTCTTTGGGAAAGGGAACAAGGAAACATCATACTCTTTTTTGAAGTTATTTTTGATTTGCATAATGTTTTCTATTGGCTCTTCTTGTCTGTAAATAAGGGCAAGTTTTTTGTTGCCTGAAAGATTTGTGATGCCAAGTTTTGAAAGAACCAAAAGCACGCTGTCAAGTCCAAGGCCATAGCCAACGGCAGGAACATCTTGGCCGGCAAAACGATAATACATTTTGTCATATCTTCCGCCGCCGCCGATTGCTCCACGAAATCCGCTTGATGGGCAATACATCTCAATCACTGCACCGGTATAGTATCCCTGCCCACGAACAATGGAAATGTCGAACTTGATTTGATAGTTCTTTGGCATAAATTTTGATACAGTGTTTATGATTGTCAAAAGTTCATTTACATCGTTTTGATTTACACCAAATTTTGCACAAGACTGCAAGCCTTCAGCAGAAATTGTTGCGATTGCGCCAGTAAGGTTGTCAATTGCTTTTGCAATAAATCCCATTTCTGCAAGTTCTTTTTTGCAACCATCAATTCCGATTTTGTCAAGTTTGTCAACAATGATGCAAACATCATTTAAAGATTCTTGATTAAAACCGCACCAAAGAAGAATTGATGTCAAAATTTTTCTGCTTGAGATCTTGCAGACAACATCAGGAATGCCTACGTTTTTATATGCTTCCATGATTGTTGTGATGATTTCAATTTCACCCAAAACAGTTGGCTCGCCCCAAATGTCAATGTCGCATTGAGTGAACTGGCGATTGCGCCCCTCTTGTGGTTTTTCAGCCCTGAAAGAGTCATCAATCTGAATAGATTTGAATGGGAAGGTCAGGTCGTTGCGATTTTTTGTGAAAAGTCTTGCAAGAGGAACAGTCAGGTCATAGCGAAGTCCCTCTTCAGTGATGTCGTCCTCTGTAAGATTTGGCTTTGTCAAGTCAAGTTTTGCACCACGTTTTACAGTTTTAAACATCCATTTTTTGTTGTCGCCACTATCCCCACTGGTAAGGTTTTCCAAATTTTCAAGCACAGGAGTTTTGACTTGCAAAAATCCATTTTTCTTATATGCTTGAAGTATTCTTTCAATAACTTGCCCGCGAAGTTCCATGTCTTTTGGAAGATAGTCCAGGCAACCTTTAACAGGTGTTGTTTTCATAATAATATCCTCTTTTAACAGAGAAAGCATAGCATTTTCACTTGTATTTGTCAAGGGATTGCAAATTCTTGTTGATTGTTTAAATAAAAAATAAGCACCTTTTAAAAGGCGCTTATTTTTATCTGTTGCATGTGTTTACTATACACTTGTAAAGTTTCCAGTGATTGTTAGAACTGTTGTTCCATTTGTTCCGCCTGAAACCGCGGGTACAGTTATTGATGGTCCAGTTGCGGAAGGTACAGTCAAAACATTGCTTGGGCTGATGGTATAGTCGCTTGAATTTAAAAGATTGTTTGGTCCACTTCCAATTTTTAATGATACTGATGAAATTTGAAAGTTTGATGGGAAGTCGTCAACAATGCTTGAAACATTTGCCACAGAATTTCCGGAGTTGGTTAAAGTGATGAAGTATGAAAATGTTTGTCCAACATTTACATTAGATTCTGATGAAGTTTTGTTTATTGACAAGTTCGCAGACTCGGATCTTGTGATTGTGACGCTGTCAGAATCTTCTGCAGTAGAGTCAAATGTATATCCAATTCCACTTGCAGTGTTGGTTATGCTATCAACATTTGGCGCAATATTTAGTGGAACACGGCAAGTGTAAGTAAGCACCATACTCTCTCCAACAGAAAGTGGGGAAAGTGTGAATACAAGTGGAGAAGTGCTTGCAATTTGAGGAGAGAGTGCCTGACCATTGATATAAAGCAGGGCACTTCCGTTTACATAGGTTAAATAGCCATTGCCAGAAAGATCATCTGTAAGACGCACACCAGAGAACCAGTATGGTCCGTTGTTGGTGATTGTGACGATATAGGTCACGGTTCCGCCAGGAACATATGTGTCTTGCTGTGCAGTTTTGGTAATTGAAAGATTGCCACCATTATTAAGGGTGACAGTTGTTGTGTTTGAGGTTTCTGAAAATTCTTCAGAAGAGCCGGAAAAAGTAAAATTTACTGTTGCATTATTCATAATTTCTGCCAAAATTATTCCTCCTTTTGTACCCGTTTTATTATATGAAAAATCTTGATATTGTGTGAAAAAATTGACAATGAGAATTATGATGATATATTATTATTTTAATAAGAGGAATGAGATTATGAAAGAATACAGATATTGTGATGATTATTCAAAAAAAATAAGTGAGATTTTGTCAAAAAATGCACCTAATTATAAGATAACAAATCAACTGATTGACGAGTTCGTAAAACCAGATAATTTAATAAATAGAGACATGTTTCAAAGGTGGGGTTTTTGTTGGAGTAATGTTTCAGATTATGATTTTTCAGAACTTGATGTTGAGCATTTAAGAAAATTAACATTCAATAGTTCAACCAAATGGCCAGAAAAAGACAAGATGCCAAAAGGATTTGATCCTGAAAAAATCATTGAAAATGGTAAAGATCCAATGCTTGGCATACGAGAATTACACAAAGCAGGAATTACAGGTAAAGGCACAATAGTTGCAACAATTGATTCAAAGCCACAAAATCCTGAACATATTGAAATTAAAGACAGCAGTATCACTTATCAATCAATAGAAAAGCCAGAAAAATATTATTCACATTTTCATGGGGATTGTATCTTGGCAAATCTTTGTGGAAAAACAGTTGGTGTTGCCCCTGAATGTAATGTGTATCATTATTATCAAGATTGTGGTGGTGAAGTTAAGAAATTAAATAAAAATACAATAAAAATACTTGAGAACATTTTGAAAAAGTTGGAAAATGGTGAGCAAATTAAAATTATAAGCAGAAGTGGACCTTTATTTTATGATCAAGATTATATCGACAGAATGGGAGATAAAGCATATAAAGAGATAGATAAAGATAAAAATACAATTGAAATTCTTACCAAAAAAATTGAGCAATATGGCTGTGTTATTTTTGATGCTAACAAGTTTGGAAACTGTGGATTTCATTGTGGACATTTATTTTATGATGAAGATAAATATGATATAGACAATATACGTATGGCGAGTTGGTTAGATAAAAATAATCCTGCGCAAGAGGCATGGGAAAAATGTCGAATGCATTTTATATGTGGTGGTAAATGTGTTCCTGAATATTATTCTGATAATGGTTATAAATTTGAACAAAATGATTGTTATTCATGGACAATTCCGCAATGTGCTGGGCTTTATGCACTCTGTTTGCAAGTGAATCCAAATATTACATTTGATGAATATGTTGACATTTGTAAGTCAACTTGTGACACAAATAAAAATGGATTCAAAATTGTAAACCCAGGAAAAGTTATTGAAAGTGCAAAAAATTATAAACCTGAAGAACAACTTGGTGAAAAATAAGGATGAAAGACCACGGAGAACATCCGTGGTCTTTCATTTGAAAAAAAATAAATTATTTTTGAAAATTGAATAGTTAAATATTATTATATCTGATGCTTTGCATTTTCAACAAAACTTTTAACTTTATCTTTATCTCGGCCGCCATTTGCACCGCGGCATCCACTGTTGACATCAACGCCCCAAGGGTGACAAAACTTTATGGCGGCAGCTACATTTTCTGGCGTAAGGCCACCTGCAATCATAACGGGTTTATTCAGAGTTTCGACAAGTCGTTTGTCTGTTTCAAGGCTGTGTGTAAGCCCCGTTCCGCCCACTTGATTGGTTGTTTTATTTATGCTGTCAGTAAAATAGATGTCAACATATTTCATTTTTGAAATGTCATTTAAGATTTCACCGTTTTGTGCGATATGAATAAGCCTGATGAGTTTTTTGTCCGGCAGTGCAATTTTAATTTTTTCAACTTCACTTTCTTTTATATATGAGTGAAGCTGTATAAAATCCACGTCTATAAATTTTGCGATCTCGATAATTTCTTTTGCGCTTTCAAGGTGGGTTATAAGTGTTGTTTCAACATTTTTTGGTAATGTGTCTTTGATCTGCTTGGCAAGTTCTTTTGAGATAAATTCGTAGCTTTCATGCTTTTGACCGACCAGAAGGCCAATTATATTGACGCCCAAATTTGCACACATAAGAGCATCATCAACACTTGTGATCCCCGCCATTTGAATATTGATGTTATCCATACTATTTCACCTTTTTGCTTTGCTCTTTGGCAATAAGGATCTCTTTAAGTTTTATGCAGTCAAGAATTTGTTTGATAAGTTTTTCAAGCTGACTGTTTGACCTAAAGTCGCTTTTGCATGCATAGTTTACGCGGTCATCTTTAAGAAGATTAACGCTTTCCTCTTTTTTATCAGGGGTATAGACAGAAATTGCGGTTCCGCCTTTTTCTTTTACAAGCGTCATGCATGGAACATCTGTCAATCCATCACCAATATAGATCATATTGCGAAATTCTACATGTTTTTTATCAACACGGCTGTTGACTTTGCCTTCATCAGTGATATCAGTTGCGCCTTTGCAAATTCTGAAAAGATACTGAGTCTTTTGTGTATAATTGACAATATTTTTTGGCCAATAGGCAACTCCATTTTTATCAAAAAGATACTCGCAACCAAAGACGCCGGCAAACTCTTTTGCAATTCTGCAGCCGTCAATCATTTCTTTGTTGCCCGAAGAGATGATATAATGCTCAAGCTTGATATTATTTTTCTGGGCATAGCGATTAAGACGTGTGAACCAAGTGGTTACGCCGTCATAAAACTTGATGTCTTTTCCAAGCTCTGTGAGATATTTTTTGGTGAGAACTATGCCTTTTTTCTTGCACTCATCAATCATCACTTGAAGATAGGACAGTGTTGGCTCGCAACCGTTTTTCTTTGTGAAAGTTTGGACTTTTTGCCAGAATTCATCAATGCCTATGTCAAGCTTTGGAATAAAGGAAAATGCTTGCATATTGTTGCTTGCAAGTGTTTTATCAAAATCATAACAAATTGCTACTGTAATATTTTTCATAATTTTATTATATCACATACTTTTAAAAAATTGAAGATTTTTTATATTGTTTTTAATAATTTTTTTGAAACATTTGAAAACCTTATATTTTATAAAACTGATAAAATTTCTTGTCAGCAGGCTTTATAAGTAATATACTTTATTGAAAGGAGAAAGGCTATGGCGCGTGATGTTAAGTTTTGGAAAGAAGATGGCTCGTTTAAATTGAGAGTTTGTGGCATTTTGAAAGTTGGCGATAAATATTTGATAAGCAATTGTAATCACAGCCCATTTTGGAGCTATCCCGGTGGCCACATAGAGCTTGGTGAAGACAGCGAACATGCAGTTATGAGAGAGTTTTTTGAGGAAACAAAAATTGAAGCTGAAATACAGAAATTTATTGCAGTGGAGCAATTGTTTTTCAAAAGAGAAGATGATAAGCCATTTCATGAAATCGGATTTTATTATCTTCTTAGCTCAAAATCCGATATCGATACAACCAATTTTCAATTGGAAGAAATTGACAAAGGGGAAAAGAAGTTCCATGAATTTAAGTGGGTAACACTTGAGGAGCTTGAAAAAATTGATGTCAGACCGGTCAAAATTAAAAAGTGTTTGCAAGAAAATCTGCAGTGGCAAAACATAATACATCATCAATATTGATCTGAGTATTTTTACAAAAGAGAACCTGAAATTGTTTGGGTTCTTTTTTTGTGCATTCCTTCGCCACTAAAAATTGAGAATTCAGTGTTTTGGTTGTAAAATGGAAATAGGACGGGGGATTTTTATGGAAAAAACTATTGAAGAAATAGAAAAAGAAATTGAAGCACAGCAAGAGCTTTATATGAAGGCAAAGGCAGAGGCAGAAGCAAAAGAAATGTCTCTTATTGCACAAGATACAGACAAGACGCTTAAGGCAAAACTTAACAGCCAAATTGCTAAGCGTGTTGATAGTGATGACGATACCAAAGCCAAAATAGATGCCAGTGCAGATCGACTTATTGAAAAAGGTCTTAAAGTGCAGGAAAAACAAATCAATAAGCAACTTAAAACTGCTGAACTTGAGGAAAACAAGGCTGAATTTGAACTTTCTGAGGATCAATACAAGGCCTTTGGACAAAGTATTGCTCCAAAGAAAAAATGGCAGAAAAAACTTATTGAATTTGGATATGACTTTTGGTTTTGTGTGATGCATTTTATCTGTTTTTGGACGCTTGCCCCTTTTTATATCTTCCTAAATGTTATAAAAAATCAAAAAGGGGTGCTTAAATTTGTCGCTGTTTTTGTGGGAATAATTTTGCTTCTTATCTGCCTTACATCGCTCACTTTTGCTTGTCTGAAATGGACGGGAGCTATAAAATTTTGAACAACTTATTCATGAAAAATTTTCGTCCATCATTTGTGCGGAAAGTTGATGATGTTGGTTATATCTTGGATGAAATTCCAGGTGTAATAATAATTAAAGGAGGAAAAATATTTATGGCAAAAACAATAAGAAAACCACTCGAGGGGTTTGATGTTATTTTTGATGAACTTGAAAAGATGCGTGATGCACTTGAAAATGAAAAGAAGGCTAAGCTTGAAGAGTTCCTTGCTGGACTTGATGCTGAGTATCAAGAAAAAGAAAAAAGAATACTCACCGCTCTTGAAAATGTTTCAAAAGAAGAAGTGGTGGAAGATGATGAAGAGGATATCTCTTTAAAAGCCGAGGGCGAGAATGATACAGATGAGGGCCAAGAATAAATGAAAGAGGTTTTAATGGATGCAGGGATAATTTCAAGCATAGTTTTGGCGATTGTCGGACTTTTTAAATTGCCATTTGGAAAGTTTAAAACTAATCATCCGAAATCGTTCAGACTGACTTTTTATTTTTTAAGTCTTGCGCTCACTGGTGCACTTTCAGTTCTGGCCGAGCTTTATATTGTTTGCGGTTCAATTATGTCAACTGAATTTGTATTGCTTGTGATATCTACGGTTGCTTTTGTCTTTGGTGGATACTCTACTTACGAGAACACATCAATCAAAGCTCTTGTAAAAAATATTGTTGCGGCATGCAAAAAAGGTGCGGCAGCGCACAGTGAAAGTAAAGTGGTCAAAAAAGTAGAAAAACTTGCAGAAAAATTTGGCAAAGAAAAAATAGAGGAAATCATTGACAATCTTCCAACAAATTTGCAATAAATAGTTTAAATTTTAAAATTTAAGAGAGGGATAATGTTTATCATGTTTACTTGATAAAAAATTATCCCTTTTTATTTTGATAAAAATTCTTTTATAAAAGCAATTTTTGTTGTAAAGAGAGTATCTTTTGTGTTATATTGATGTCGTGAAAAATATGGTTAAAATTTATTATTCAATAAAAAAGATAGACAATAAACTAAAGTTTGATGAAAAACAATTTTCGTCAATTGTTGCTGAGCATATTAAAAGATATAAAAATAAACAAGCATTCAATCAAAGCTTTCAGGCTTGGTTGCTTTTGGATTTTGTGGTGCAAAAAATCTTGAAAAAATCATTAAAGGAATTTAAAATTGAATTTTCAAAACGAGGTAAACCGGTTTGCAAGGACTTTTATTTCAGCATAAGTCATACTGAAGAATATGTTGCGGTTGCCCTTTCTCAAAAAGAGTGCGGAATTGATATTGAAAAGGTCTCTGCAAGAACAAAAATGGGAGGAATTGCCTCATCAATTTTTGGCAGTAAAGAGAATTTGTCAAGTGAGGAATTTTATAGTCTTTGGACATATGGTGAGGCTGCGGCAAAAATGCTGGATATACCCGTTTGTGAGGTTAAAAATCTGGATGAAAACTTGATAAAAAAAGAATATATAAAGGGTGACAATAATATTGCATGCATAACTTGTCAAAATGATTTCAGTTTGTCAGAAGTATAGTATTTCGTCTGTAAATATTTTTGTGTTAAACAAATTGATTTTAAAGAAAGAGAATTGATTTATAATAATAAAAAATCTCCTCGTCCAAGGAGATTTTTATTTATTAGTTTACATTTATGAAACAGTCACTTGTCATTTAAGCTTTTTATATTTTTTGTTTACCAATCATATCGATTTTATTTATGTTATTTATTCTTCGTTGATTGGTTTTGTAATATGGAATTGCTCTCTGTCCACGAAGTTATTTATGATTTCAACATGGTCGCCACTGAGGATAAAACTTGTTGCGCCATTCATGTAAACCTCTTCATCGCTGTAATAACCCACAAGCTCGCCGGTCTTAAGAGCAAATGTCAGGTTGACATCTTCATATTGCAGTGTGAAATTGTTTCCGTGCTGATGTCCGCAGACAATATTTGTTACGCCAGCCCCTTTTGCAGCAGTGAAAAACCCGTTTTGAGTTGAACCACTGAGGGAATAGTGATGATATTTGTTAATCTCAGTGCGCTGGCTGTATGGAAGGGAATAGTATGCATGAGCATATTCTGGAAGCGGTTTGTGTAAAAATACCATAGACTGAGAATAAACATCATTGTTGGCGGTTTTTATTCCGTCCGCATTCCATTTAAACCAGGCAATTTGCATGTCTGTAATTTTGTCCTCAAAGCCAGAGTCGATCATGTAAAGAGTTTTGTATATTTTGCCATCTTCCATGATGTTTAAGACATAGTTTCCAAGGGCTCCGAGGTTGGTTGGTCCACGTTTAAACAAAGAGTATTTACCTCTTTCGTAGAGGTCGCAACAATAGTTTTGGCTCGCAACAGCGCTGTCTTTTTCATTGCCATAGTCATGATTGCCAAAGACTGGAGCATATGGGATTTTGAAACTGTCAAGCCAGCGAATAAGCTCGGTCAAACTTATAAGGTTTTCATTGCTCCATGTTTGGTCGCCAGTCAGTGTGATAAGGTCAGGCTGAGTCTTTTGCACCAAATACTCAATTTCTCTTTTGATTGTAAGATGAATAAGTGGATTTTCAAGGTCACAAATTTGCACGTCCGCAAGATTTAAAATCACAAAATCTTTATCTTTTTGTTTTTCAACGGTTGCAATTGTGGTGATATCAAACTGGTCAGTTTCGCTCCAACTGTTGACTATATTTCTGCCTTTATATCGATGCAAAAAAAGAAAATATATACTTGTTAAGGCAATAAATGCAAAGCTTAAAACAAGTGATATACAAAATATAAAAATTCTCTTTTTCTTTGAAATATTTGACATAATTTTTCTCTTTTTAAAGATTATACCATGAAAAGAAAAATACACATCTCAAAGGGTGCGTACAGTTCACTGTTGGCGGAGGGAGCGGGATTTGAACCCGCGCTACGATTGCTCGTACTAACACCTTAGCAGGGTGCCCTCTTTGGCCTCTTGAGTATCCCTCCAAATCTATTTAATTGTTTTGCTCTTATGTAATTATATTCTTTTTGCCGGCTGCTTGATATTTTCTCTTGTAAAGAAGAATATATGTCATCTTTGCAGTTTTTTTGATGTTTTCTTCTTTTTGAGAGAATATCATATTATGCTTATTGGTTGTTTCAAAAAGAGTTTTATTACATTCAAGCGAATTGATTATATCATATTGTTTTGGGTTTTAAAAGTCTTTTTTGAAAAATTTTTCATATTTTTTAAT
>JAFSVX010000028.1 GCA_017444785.1 Clostridia bacterium | reverse complement strand
ATTTAAATGCAATTATTTTTCTATATAACCGTGATTTTAGTTGAATAAAAATTTTTGTTGTGATAATATAATTATACAAAATCATATTTATAAGGAGAAAAATATGGAAAAAAATCAAACTATCGGAAAAGAAGGTAAGCTTTACAGAGCGCTTTCCACAACAGCCTTTATTGGAATATTCTTGGCTGCTGGTATTGTTGTGACAACATTAGTGAATCCAAGCATGCACCTTAATGCATGGGTTTGGGGTGTGATTGTGTCAATAGGTGTGCTGAGTCTTGGAATTATTTCTGTGCTTCCATGGATAAGAAGACTTGAAAAAGGGGAATACAAGAAAATTTCACTCATATTTGTTATTTTTGTTGCAGTGTGTGTTGTTCTTTGGCTGATTTGTATTTGGCTTGCAATCACTATGTTTTCAACAAAAAATTCAGAAGGAGCAATTTGGCTTTTATGGTTTATTAAAATTACTGTAATCGTTTCACTTCAACTTATGGTTGCAACCGTTGTTGGTGACCTTGTAACTAAAGTCAAAAAAACAATGATACCATTCCAGGTTATAACCTATGCAAGCTATGCATTTGCTGACTTCTATTTATCATTTTTGCTTCTTTGCATTACAATCAATCCAGCACAAGGCAAGATTGGAGTAAGTTCTGCACTCGGTGTGCTTGGTAACCCTCTTATGGTGACACTTTTCTGTATCGCACTTGTTTACATGATGATTTCAAGCTTTATTGTGAAGTCTATTGAGACAAGAAGAATGAGAAACATGGCAACAGATAACTTTGAAAACATGATTTCTGGCAAGGGAGCTGATCAACAAGCTGCACCTGCTGAAAAGACTATGGAAGAGGAACTTTCAGGTCTTAAAGACATGCTTGACAAAGGTGTTCTTACAAAAGAAGAGTATGATGAAGCAAGAAAGAATGTTATTGCAAAACATACAAAATAGCCAAGCAATTTAATGGCGACTTAAAGATTTGATTAACAAAAATATCACAACTTTTTGTTGTGATATTTTTTGTTAATAAATTTTATGATGTAAATGTGTTTGTTAACTTTTATGATGTAAGTGTGTTTGTTAACTTTTATGATGTAAGTGTGATTGTGTTTTTTCATTTTACATAATGTTGGAATTGCTAAGCAAGTCTAGTTTATTAAAAGCTTATCATTTAAAATCTTTTTCTTCTTTGAAGATGCTCGGCAATGAAGTGACCTTTGATAATCTCATTCATTTCTTTTGCGTTTGCAGCCATACGCGAAGTGCTTTCGATTGAAGGGGAAAGGAACGTGTTGTCATAGATATCAGGGAAGAAAGAGTGGACTTGCTTGCTGACCTCTTTTTTAGGGCTCTTGATTTCGCTGTTCTTTTGAACGTTATAAAAGGCCATAAGATTTTGCCTGCCAGCGCCTGCCTCATAAGAGGCTTCACGGATATATTCAAGGGCGCTGTTGCGGGCATCAAGTTCGTCCGCTTCGGCAAGATATTCAGAAAAACTCATATTGTTTTGATTGTTCATCATAGACCTTTTGATCAGTCTGGTCTTTTCGTTATCAGCACCGCGCTCTATGTCAGAAAACTGCATGTGGTGGGTGGCCTCATGAATCAAGGTTGAAAGAATTTGATATGGGAAGTTTGTGTTGTTTTGATCGCTTAAAGTGTCAATATTGTTGAAAAGATTGTCGTTGATGAAAATTTCTTGATATTGTGGGCGATAAAGTCCATAGTAAACGCAACGATCGTTAACCGGCATGTCCATAAATCCAACAGGGCAAGGACGACAGCCGTGTGATATAAGATATTCGTTGACGGTGGCTTGGCATAGTGCGTCCCTTTGCTTGCCACTGAGTGAATAGAACTTTGATGGGGTATAGTATTCCAAAAGTTCCTTTCTTGAAAGTCCGTCAAACGCCTTTGTGTCGATAAGATCAAGCCTTGAAGCGGTTTTATGAGGCTTTCCACTGCTTTGCAATTGTTGTTTTGCCCACGCGCCATAGTCTTTTGCTTTTTGCTTGACAGGGTTTTCATCAATTTTGTCTTGTGGCTTTGCGTTCTCTGTTGCTTGTTCAGGCTTTTGGGATTTTTCTTTTTCTTTCTTTT
>JAFSVX010000027.1 GCA_017444785.1 Clostridia bacterium | reverse complement strand
TAATCGTCCCCTTAAATAAAACTGCCTTTTGACTGACTAAAGATATCTTCTCTTGCAAAGATTCAAGTGCATAGTCTTTTATGTTTACACCATCAACCAAAATCTTTCCAGAGGAAACATCATAGACTCTTGTAAGAAGATCCAAAATTGTGGTCTTACCACTTCCTGTTGCACCAATGATTGCAACCGTTTCGCCCCTTTTTATTTTAAAATCAATGTTTTCAAGCACATTGCTTGCACCATCTGGAAAACAAAATGATACATTTTTAAATACTATTTCGCCTTGTTTTTTCGCTTTTGCATCATTTCCCCCATCAATAATATCCGGTTTAGTCCCCAAAACTGCATTTATACGCTTTGCAGAAACAATAGCCCTTGGCAAAATGATAAACATCATTATAAGCATCATAAAGGCAACCACAACCTGAAGTGCATACTGAGTGAATGCGGTCATGTTTCCAATGATGACAGCCTTTTCAGTGATTGGTGCATTATTCATCAAAACAGCGCCGATCCAATAAATTGAAAGCGTCAATGCGTTCATACAAAGCGTTATAACTGGCGACATAAGGCCTGTGGCTTTTGCAATAAAAAGTTGATTGTCTGTAAGTTCACTGTTTGCTTTTTCAAACTTTTGCTCTTGATACTCTTCCGCATTAAAAGCACGAACAACCCTCACACCACTAAGGTTTTCGCGTGTGACATTGTTAAGATTGTCAGTAAGTTTTTGCACCTTATTAAATTTTGGGACGCAAATACCAATTATTGTTCCAACCACTGCAACAATAATAAGCACACAAATGGCAGTGGCCATTGTCCACTCAAAAGAAGATGAAGAGATTTTGCAAATTGCCCAGATTGCCAAAATTGGAGCCTTTATAATCATCTGAAGCCCCATTGCAATAAATCTGTGAATTTGATCCACATCGTTGGTTGTTCTTGTTATCAAACTTGGTGTAGAGAATTGGTTCATTTCTGAAGCCGAAAACGAGGTTATTTTTTCAAATAATCTTTTTCTTGTGTTCTTTGAAAAAGAGCCTGCAATCTGTGCAACCAAAAATGTGCAAAAAATAAAACTTGCAAGGCTTCCAAGTGCGCAAAGAAGCATCATGCCGCCATTGTACCAAATGTCACTCATTTTCAAGTTTCCACCAGAAACTGACCTTGTAAGACTTGCAGTGAAATCTGGCATAGTAAGATCCAGCCACACCTGAGTGACAATCATCACAAGCGCAAGCACCATAAAAATATAATCTTTTTTAGTAAACGATTTAAATAATTTAGCCATACTTTCTCCAACCAGCACATTATACCATACAATTTTCAAATTGTAATCAATTTACATAAATATTATATTTTTAATTGCTAAAATATGTTAGTAAATCAAAGTATTTATTTCACAAGATAAAATGCATAAAGACGGCGAATAAGTTTAATGCCTTTTTCTGTTTGATTGTCGGCAATATATTTGTCTAAAATCACATCATCTTTTTCTTCGTCAAAATAGTCCAAAATTGGCGTTCTTGTCAAAAGATATTTAAGTTGCTGTTTGTTTGGATAATACTCGATTTGCTCAAAATTTTTCAAGTTTATATCCGAAAATCCCAAGTCCAAACATTGATTGAATATCTCTTTTTTGCGTGGAGTGTTGTTTATTATGTTCTCCCAGTCTTGGCCACGACCAAAATATTTTTTAAGCTCCTCACAATCTTTGAAATCAATGTCCTCTGATATGAAAACTCCACCCTTTTTAAGAACTCTGAAAACTTCGCTCATGTTTGCCCCACAATGGCGAGAAACCACAAAATCAAAACTTTCATCTTCAAAATCAAGTTTTCCATCTCCGTCCCCAAGTTGAACCACAAATTTCTTCTGTTCTTTCTCTGTCAAACATCTTTGAATGTTTTCTTCCACTTTTTTAAGCATTTCTGGCTCGTTGTCAATCATAACAACTTTTTTTGCGTTTGAAAAATACCTTACAGCTTTTTCCCCGCTTCCACGGCCAATATCAAGCATCACACTTGACGAAAGAATTGCTTTTGCCACCTCTTTGTAATAGAAATAGTCGCAGGATTGTTCCACCAATGGATCGATGGCATCAAAACTCCACCCTTGCTCTTTTGCGACATCTTTGTAATTAAATTTTATCATAATCTTTCTCCTTTTAAAATAAATAGTTTTGTTGGTTGAAAAATAAAAAACCTCCTTTACAAACAAGCAAAAAACTCAACCACATTTTAATGCGTGTCGGATTTTTTGCCATTCATAAAGAAGATTTTAACCTAGTCTTTATTATTATTCTTACAAGCACATCGCGAATGGCGAATTGAAATGCTATGTTTATATTATATTCTATCGAAACAAAAATGTCAAGGCTATTGTTTAATTAAATACCACTTTCACAAAGGTCTTTTTACCTTTTTTAACAATGATTTCTTTTTTTTCATTCAAATCAACAGCCTCTGAAATATCTGTTTTCTTTATTCCATCAATCTCAATTCCGCCCTGCTCTATAAGTCGTCTTGCTTCACTTTTTGATTTTATTATTGAAAGACTTGCAAGAAAATCCAAAATGTTTATTTTGCCAATATTTTCAACAGTTTCAGTTGGCATATTTTCCGCACTTCCGATGGCAAAAAGATTGTTCGCCGTCTCTTGGGCCTTCTTTGCCTCTTGCTCCCCATGCACAAGTTTAGTCACTTCAAAAGCCATAAGTTTTTTGGCTTTCACAATATCTTCACTGCACATTCTTTTGATCTCCTCAACATCAATTTTTGTGAAAAACCTAAGCAATCTTTCCACATCTGCATCAAGACAGTTCACAAAGTGTTGGAAAAATTCAAATGCAGATGTTTTTTCTCGTGACACCCAAAGAGTGCCTTTTTCTGTTTTACCCATTTTCACTCCATCTGCATTTGTAAGAAGTGGACAAGTTAAGCCCATCATAAGAGGTCTTTCTTTCCCGTCCAAAAAGTTCATCTTGCGAGAAAGTTCAACCCCGCCACAAATATTCCCCCACTGATCAGAGCCACCAATCTGAAGCACACAACCAAACTTATCGTTAAGATGCACAAAATCAAAGGATTGCATAAGCATGTATCCCATTTCCATAAAAGTTAATCCACCATTTTTAAGCCTGTTTTTGTATAAGTCTTTACTGAGCATCTCACTGACATTAAAATGCACACCAACATCACGCAAAAAATCAATGTATGATATTGGTTTAAGCCAGTCTGCATTATCAACAACAATAGCTGGATTATCTCCATCTGTTCGCACAAATCTTTTTATGATGGCACTTATCTCTCTTGCATTTCTTTCCACTTCTTCTTTTGAAAGCATTTTTCTTAAACTTGCCTTGTTTGTTGGGTCTCCAATAAGTGCGGTTGCACCACCAACAAGCACAATACATCTGTGTCCGCAGTCCTGCAAAATTCTTGCCATTTGAAGTCCAAAAAAGTGGCCAACGTGAAGGTCATCTGCGGTTGGATCAATACCAATGTAAAATGTGATTGGCCCTTTTTTCAATATTTTCTTAGTTTCCTCAAGATGTGTGGTTTGAAACACAAACCCACGCCTTTCAAGTTGCTCGAAAGCATCATTTTTAAATTCCATAACTTTCTCCTTACTATTTGTTATTTATTTGTTTTTCGTTTTATTTAAATTTTACCTATCGTTTATTTTAAAATTCAATCTTTAATTATTAAGTTTTCTTTTTTCAATAATATCATATATTTTTTATTATCAAACTTTATCTTCAAAAAGTTCCTTAAATATTTATCTGATAAAGTTTTTCTTTGCTTTATTTTTCACGCCCGCTTGGGCGTATGTTTTTCTCCTTATCTTTTCCATATTTTCTCCTTAAAATAAAAATCTGCCACGCTCTTTTTATGGCAGATTTACAAAAATAAAACTGCCATACAGCAAATTGCTACATGGCAGATGTTTTATATATAATGATTTATTTGCAATCAAAAACTCCTACATATAGCAACCTATTTGTAGTAGTAATAATATGAAGTTGATGCAAATAAATTTTTCATATTTTCTCCTTTCAATATTTGGATATGGTATGTTTATCGGTGATAAGGAACTGGAGGATCTGTCGTACGGACAGCTGCAATACGTCTTGCAACGTCAT